>CABQGZ010000967.1 GCA_902463835.1 uncultured Lachnospiraceae bacterium | reverse complement strand
AAACGAAAAACGCCTACCGCACCCTGCCGTTGTCGGCAGACGCGATAGACGTTCTGATGCAACAAAGAAGAAAAACGGGCAACAGCGAATGGGTGTTCCCGTCACCCACCGGAGGCCCCATGTCACCGGACAGCGTCCTGCATATGCTGCAAAGAGTGCTGAAACGGGCGGGACTGCCACGGATACGCTTTCATGATCTGCGCCACCCGTATGTCAAGCACACGACAAAAATTTTTATTCTGCGCTTGAAGGTTCTTCAAGCGCAGCGCGATCCAGATAGGCGCCGAAAAACTTGCGGGGCTTTTCGGCTTCATCGGAAAGGACTCAAAGCTAAGCTGATTGAGCCTATCCTGCAATAAAAGCGATTTTTAAATTACTCCCCTCTCAAAAAATGTCCTTGTTTTTGTATGCGATCTCGATACGCTTTTCGGGGAACACATACACCTTATCAATCAGAAGACTGGTCAGTGCGGTTGTCAGCCCATTGACACTGAAAACTGCTTTTACTGCCTCCTGTTGACTGTTCTGCCGCTCCTGTTCATTCTGCTTTTGTTTCACCTATGCCAATACTGCGGCATACGCATTTTTTGTTTTCAAAAGCAGTTCATCACACGCGGCTTTTTCAGCGTGAGGAATATAGCCTGCTCCAGCCCAGCCGCATTGACCTTCAGATTGTGGCAGCGGCTTGTTTCATCAGCATGGGAATGACGGCACATATAGTATGGCGTTTTCCGTGATATGCGAGACAGGTGCGTTTTTTTAAGTAAATGTCTGCACAATAGCAACGGCGTGCGTCTGTGCCCACCCCAAAGCTAAGAGGACGTTGCGCATATTGAATAAACGCGGGTTCATTGATGAAAGGAGACGTGTAGAGACTCAAAAGCGGAAACCGTTGCCAAGCATGTAACCGCTACTCCATTTGCTACACCAAAGTGAGTGGAGGGAGTTCACAGAGAAACGGGAATATGCGAGATATTTTGTGTCATTATATGACATCAATAATATGAAGTTAGAAACCGCTTTTCTGCTTTCTCCCAGTCAATAAAGGAAAACCAAGCATCCAAATATTTTTCCTTATCAAACTGATTATCCAGAAAATATGCGTGTTCCCACATATCAATAGCCAAAATGGGTTGCACTGAATCCAACGCTACCGCTTCATTATCGCGCGTAATTGCAATGTGGGGCCCTCCGTTCCTTTCAGAAACCAGCCAGACCCACCCAGAACCAGGAATACTTTCAGCGGCCTCAAGTAGCAGCCGTTTGAATCTTGGCATGGAGCCATAGATAGAGATCAGGACTCCAACCAAACGGTTAAGCGGCGGGGATCCGATTTTATTTTGGATGCTGTCAAAGTATAGTTCGTGGTTGTAGACGGCGCCCGCTGCCGATTTTAACTGTTCTTCCTGGACAATGGGCAAATTGATTTTCTGAGTGAGAAGATTCTCCAGGCTTGTGTCTTCCAGACGGTGCTGTACGACAAGCCGATTGAGCTCCTGAACCTTTTTCGTATAATATCGATTATGGTGCAAGTATAACGTATCAGGATCACAATATGGCACGAATGAAATATAACCATAAGAGAGTTGCTTGGCTTGAAATGGATATCGACTCATATTAGTCCCTCCTCTATGCTGAGCTCTTGTATACCCAGTTTTCATGATACTATGATACATTATATGTGCCAAGGAGCGGCCTGTGATTTATCCAAGAGCGATTCCCCGCCCAAATGGGAGGGTGGTGGAGGTGCCGCTGAAAGCAAAAAAACTTTTATCGCAACATCTCCATCTCTGGAGATACAATAGAAGTTCTCGAGGCGCAGAAGAAAAAAGTAACTGGTGAGTATGTATTCCCATCGCCGAACGGCAACCCCATCTCCCCAGATAGCGTGCTGCATATGCTGCTCCGGGTACTGGCGCGGGCAGGACTGCCAAAGGTACGGTTCCACGATCTGCGGCACACCTTCGCAACCATGGCGCTGCAAAACGGCGTGGACGTGAAAACGGTCAGCAGTATGCTCGGACACTACTCCGCAGGCTTCACGCTGGACACCTACGCGCATGTAACGA
>CABQGZ010000966.1 GCA_902463835.1 uncultured Lachnospiraceae bacterium | reverse complement strand
TCGCAGATGACTGGTTTGATGCGGTCACGGCCTTTGAAACCGTCTATTTCTGGCCGGATCTGCCGCGGTGCTTCCGTGAGGTCTGGCGGGTACTGAAGCCCGGCGGGACATTTTTTATCTGCAACGAGAGCAATGGCGACACAGACAAGGACGAGAAGTGGACGAAGATCATTAACGGCATGACCATCTATCAGGGTACCGAGCTGAAAGCATATCTGGAACAGGCGGGCTTTCACGAGGTGCAGATACACAAGAATAAAGCAGGCTGGCTGTGCGTCACGGCACGAAAATGAGGTGCGATCATGTCGAAAAAAGCAACGGAATTCCAACGAAAAGCAATGAGCCGGATGTACCGGGGCAAGGAGATCTTCAAGCCTCTGAACACCGGCTGGATCGATAAAAACGTTGCCTGCGTGCGGGAATGGGTAGCAAATATCTTCTTCTACTGCAAGGACAATGCTGTCATTATGATCGATGCCGGGTACAACTATGACCGGCTGGCGGAAAAAATGGGCTGGTTGGGAATCGCCCCGCAGTCGGTTCAGCACATTCTTATCACCCACCAGGACACCGACCATGTGGGCGCGGTGGAAGCGGACAGCCCCGGATTGTTCCAAAACGCAGCGCTGTACATCGGGGAAGTTGAAAACCGTTATCTGACCGGAGAGGTACGCCGCAAGGTCATCTATCATCTTTATAAGCTGCCGCAGGTCACGATCAACAACAAAAAAGTGCTGCTTCAGGATGGGGAAGTCATCAACATTGACGGCATCAAAATCGAATGCTTCCTCGTTCCCGGCCACACTTGGGGACATATGGTGTATCTCGTTGATGACCGTTACCTGTTTACCGGCGACACCATCTGGTTCGGTGCGGACGGCGGATACAGCTTCATTTCCGCCTTGGCAGAGGATAATGAACTGGCGGTGCGATCTCTGACTGCACTGGAAGAAAAGCTGCGGAGGCGCGATTTACATCCGTTGTTCATAACCGGACACACAGGCTGGACGGACAATATGGACTTTGCTTTTGCACACAGAAATGAGCTTTGCTCCCCCTTTCGGAAAAAAGCCCATGATCCCAACGCCCCATACGATGCCTATGACGAATCGGATGATACCGAAGAAAGAGCAAAAAGCAGATACTTAGCGGGAGTTGGAAGATGAAGGTTTACGAGTTCGGTAAAAAAAGCGCCCCGGCGCTTTTGCTGTTGCCCGGAACCTGCTGCCATTGGAAAGGCAATTTTGGGCGAGTCATTCCGCTGCTGGAAAAGGATTTTCGAGTACTCTGCGTCAGCTATGACGGCTTTGATGAGACGGAAAACACAGAGTTTCCGACCATGCTTGAGGAAACAGAGAAAATAGAAGCATACATCAAGGAGCATTGCAGCGGTCATATCCATGGGGCTTACGGCTGTTCTCTGGGGGGTTCTTTTGTGGGCCTGCTGGCGGCGCGGCAGAACATCCACATGGATTATGGCATTTTGGGCAGCTCTGATCTGGATCAATCGCCGGTTGCCGCCGCAAAATTACAGACGGCGCTGCTCTTGCCCCTGCTCTATCCCTTCATCCGGGATGGAAAGTTCAAAAGCCGTATCCTGCAAAAAAAGCTTCAAAAACGCATGGGGCAGACGGGAGCCTATGTGCAGGCGTTTATGGACATGTTGGGCGGCGGGCGGCCTTATGTGACCATGGAAAGCTGCAAAAACCAGTTTTACTCCGATCTCATTACACCGCTGCCGGATCAGATCAATGTGCCCGGTACGGAAATTCATATTTTTTACGCCCTGAAAATGGGCAAAAAGTATCGCCTCCGCTACCTGCGGCATTTTGACCATCCTGTCATCCATGAACAGGATCTGCGGCATGAAGAACTGCTGGCATGTTACCCGGAGCAGTGGGCGGCACTGGTAAAGCAAATCGTTATGGTAGAGGACAAAAAGGTCATCATCGGCAGTGCCCACTTTGTCTTTGAGGACGAGGGCTGCTGTATCCCGGAGGGAGAGCAGGAGAAATATGACGCGCTGCCCGCCGCGTATTCCCATCTGTATCTCTGCATAGACGGGGAGCTG
>CABQGZ010000965.1 GCA_902463835.1 uncultured Lachnospiraceae bacterium | reverse complement strand
CTGGGGAACTCCTCTGCCCGGGAATGCCTCTCGATGTTGCGCCGTATCTGCAAATATGCCGCGCACTTGCGCCTGATCCGTCCGATGGAGCTGGAAGTAGCGCTGCCAAAAGCCATCGACAAAATTTCTGTACCCCTCTCCCCGGCGGAGCAGCAGCGGCTTTATCAGTATGTACAGGAGAACCCAACGCCCCGCAAAATTGGCTTATTATTAGGGGTGGAATTGGGGCTGCGTATTGGCGAGATCTGCGGCTTACAGTGGGGCGATTTCGACCTGAAACTCGGCACGCTGAATATCAATCGCACGGTCTGCAGAATTTCCTGTGGAAACGGCCATACAAAGGTGGTCATCCAGACGCCCAAAACCCGCACCTCCCGCCGGGAAATTCCAATCCCAAAGCAGCTGCTTATTATGCTGAAAAAGCTGCGCGGATGTGTCAGCAATGCTGCATGGTTTCTGTCCGGCAACGAGTCCAAGCCCACCGAACCCCGTTGCTACCGAAAAAGCATCAAGGCATATCTGAAACAGGCAACTGTCCGGCAAGTACGTCCGCACGCGCTGCGCCATACCTTTGCAACGACCTGTCTGCAGGCGGGGTGCGATGTAAAGACCCTCAGCGAATTGTTAGGACACGCTAACGCCAACATCACCTTGCAGCGCTATGTGCACTCTGACCTGACCCGAAAGCGCAGAGAGATGAACCGGATATTCTCCCATCAGGTGTCTATGAGGGGCAGGAAGGCGCAAAATCTGATAGAATAGCGCTATATTTTGTCCATGGCCCTCCATTTTCACTGTGAAGGATACTCCTTTATTGCGGAAAGGGGTGAACAAGGTGGCACTGCGTCTGTTCGAGCACAACGAGAAAGCATATCATGCGGCAGTCCGGATGATGGAGCAGTATGGCAAGGCCGCCATTGTTCATCCCACCGGCACCGGAAAGAGCTACATTGCGTTCAAGCTGATCGAGGACAACCCGGAGAAGGTCGTGATCTGGCTTTCTCCCAGTGAATATATCTTCAAGACCCAGCTGGAGAGCCTGAAAAGGAACGACCCGGATTTTCCGCTGGCAAACGTTCACTTTTATACCTATGCCAAACTGATGTGCTGCACGCAGGCGCAGCTGGACGAAATAGCAGCGCAGAAGCCTGCCTATATTATACTCGATGAATTCCACCGTGCCGGTGCGGAATGCTGGGGCGAAAGCACGGTGGCTTTGTTAAAGTTATGCCCGGAGGCAAAACTGCTGGGGCTGACGGCGACAAACGTCCGGTATCTGGATAATAACCGTGACATGGCCGAAGAGCTTTTTGATGGCCGTGTTGCGAGCGACATGACCCTTGGCGAAGCAATCGTCAGGGGTATTTTGCCTACTCCGAACTATGTGACCACCGTCTATCAGTACCAGAAAGACTTGGCACGCTATCAGACAAGAGTGGATAATCTGCGTTCTGCTGGGATTCAGGACGTAAATCAAAAATATCTGGATGCCCTGCGCCGTGCCTTGGAACAGGCAGATGGATTAGACAAGGTTTTTGCTCATCATATCACGAATAAGTCCGGAAAGTACATCGTATTTTGCGCCAACAAGGAGCACATGGATGAAATGATCACCCATGTGCCGGAGTGGTTTGCAAAGGTGAATCCGGAAGTGGAGGTGTACGAAGCCTATTCGGATGACCCCGGTACGGACAAGGCCTTTGCAGACTTCAAGGCGGATGAGAGCGACAAGCTGAAGCTGCTGTTCTGCATCGACATGCTGAACGAGGGTGTTCATGTAGAAGGCGTTTCAGGTGTCATCCTGTTCCGGCCCACCATTTCACCCATCATCTACAAGCAGCAGATTGGCCGCGCTTTGACCGCTGGGGAAAATTCCGCGCCGCTTATCCTCGATGTAGTCAACAACTTCGAGGGTCTGTGCAGCATTGCGGGGTTACAGGGCGAGATGCAGGAGGCAATCTACCGCCTGAATGCCAACGGCGAGGGTGATAAGATCGTCACCGAGCGATTTGAGGTCATCGAACAGGTGCACGACTGCCGGGTGCTGTTTGAGCAGCTGCAGGCAAGCCTT
>CABQGZ010000964.1 GCA_902463835.1 uncultured Lachnospiraceae bacterium | reverse complement strand
TTTCAAGTTCTTCTTTTGTGCCACGTCTTTGTGCGTATCTTAACATTTTGGTCCTATTTATGGTGTAGATTGTCGTGGCATTTTCTGCAATTCTATGATATTCATTATCTTGCAAGTAGTAAAAATCGGGATCACAATATATGTCCACGAGCAATTTCTCTAAAGAAGGAATAGGAATCTCATCAATTTTCTGAAGAGGGGATTCGGAAACAAGATTTTTTACGAAGATATTTCTTTCATTCAAATCGATGTATTTATAGATCATGTCTTCGTCCGGTCTGTAGTAAACATTTATGTTTCGGGATCTAAGATAGTCAAACACAAATTCAGAAGCATTACGCTCGACTTCAACATAAATGGTTTGGTTTGATGCCAAGTGATGAAGGAAAGGAGTGATCCACGTCCCTTCGTATATGCAAAAGTTTGTGAATGGATACTTTGCTTTTATTGAATTGCAGAGAGTCTTGATGTCTTCTGTTATAAATGGATGAAATGAAGCTTTGTCTATTTTGTCTATAAAGGAATAAATACCCCTTCCTGTCCTGGCAAGTTTCCCTCTGCTGACCATAAGAGTCAACCTTTTTTCAATATATGACTTTTTGCACTCACAATTCATCAGGCAATACTGATAGGCCTCATTGATTGTGATTGTTTGCTGCTTGCCGGCAATCTCGATTATTAAATCATCTATTCTTGACATACAGTTTAATATATGCAAATTTAAGGTATTTTCGGCAATAATTTGAATTATTGCCGAAAATACCTTGTCGAAAACGGCATGTGTGTTGGTGTTGGAAGAAGTGGCTTCAACAATGATGGACACACTTGGTATGGTGTTCCCTTTCCGTGCCTTTTAGCATGCGTTGCTGTGTATGCTCTGATGATGTAAGTACTATGACAGCATTAATAGTTTTCCAGCTCTCTCCATGTCGGGAACACAGGGAATTTTCCGTGTGGTTCGCTCTGGTACCAGAAAGTTGTTGCGGAAATGTCGGAATGCTGCGCCAGGTACCTTCCGTCGAACCTCCAGCCAAGGTCCTGTATGGTGGCTTTGAAATCCTTGTCGAATCTTACCGGATCCATTATATGCCATCTGTATAATCCGAATCTTTCCTGTGAATTATAGGTGCCGTCAGGCCTGATGACCTGAGGAAGGCCGGCGTATGGAGTGCAGAATTCTGTGAACTTGCCGTCTCTGTCGAAATTGTAGGATCCGCAGAAGTAATCCTCAAGCCCTGTCGTACAGATTGTCGGGTACTTCTGGTCACCGTCAATGAAGAATTTCATTTCGCCTTCTCCCCACCAGCCATTGTTGTGCAGTCCCCAGGCGAGATAGACCCCGACAAACTGGCCTTTCCCCTTTATTCCGTCCACAACCGTGAAGTCTGATGTCTCATTATACCTTGTCCTTCTGAACTGGGCGTGGAAATAACCGGCGTCTTCCGGAACTTCGGTGAGTGTATAGTTGACTTGATAGTAAAGTATCATAGAATCCTTAGGATTAATGTTCTCTATGGTTATTCTGCAATGCTTCCTGAATGGCATACTCCAGTAGCAGTTGAAGGCGCTTCCCGGGTTCACGCATACCGGCATAGACACGAGTGGTGAGTATTGGTTCCATCCCATACAGAAGAAATCGGCAAGAGGACACTCGACTGAAGGAGATGTCTCATCGTCCCAGTATATTCTTATAATGCTCCATCTCCAGACTCCTGTCGGTGTCATCCAGATGTGCTGGATTGCACCAGGACCGTCCATTTCGGCGATGGTGAAGGTCTCTCCGGACTCAATGATTATGTAGGGATTGACTTTCCATCCTTCTCCGAGGTCTCTTGCCGCGCCCGAGGCATTGTTGATGTTTCTGGTTGTCGGCAGGCCAGGCACGGCTGTGGCTCCCTTGCCCTTCTCTCCTGTGAAATTCTCTGGAGAGATGGATCTGGTCTTGGCGTTTGACAATCTTGAGAGGTTTCCCAAGTTCATATCCAGTCCGTTGAAGTCGGATTTCTGGGCAAAGGATGGCAGTGCCAACATCCCGCACAGTAGCGCGGTGATAATTCTAGATTTTTTCATTC
>CABQGZ010000963.1 GCA_902463835.1 uncultured Lachnospiraceae bacterium | reverse complement strand
GTCCAAACTTAATGCGAAGCAACATATCGAGATAAACTTGGATATGGACGAGCTGGATTTGACCGATGCGGAAAAGAAAGCCACCTACCAAGAAATCAAAGATTATGTGTTGGAGCACAGCGGCTTGAAAGTCAGCAGCTTGTATATCGCACAGGTAAAACAGAAGTGCGGTATCATTGAGCGTGAGAACTACAATAAGCCGAAGTCTGAGGACGCTAAACAGCCGCAATGCCCGCCAGATAAAGAAAAAGCAATCAAGGAGGCATTGACGCACTTCGGCATGATTTAAGGAGGGCGGATATGACGTATTTGATTTCTTGTGAGTTCAACATGGATACCGCTTGTGTGGAACTGAAATTCAACGACGGCAGTATGATTGCCATTGACACCATTGCCGTGGAGAACGAGGTTGCCGACAATATGTATCAGCGGTCAGAGTTGGACTGGCTGATCTACAATGCGCCGTTGGAGTACGCCGATCTGATACTGAACGGCGATCCGGAGAAGTATCTGAAAGCGGTCACGCAGTATAAGCCGTTGGATAGCTGACATGGAAACAGCCCGTAGGACGTCAAAATCCTACGGGCTGTGTTTTCAGCCATATTTTAACTGTATTATCTTCTGTAATTCACAACCTCACCTGTTTTCTCCTGGCTAATCAGCATTCCAGAAGTATCAAAAGTGTATCTGAATACATAGCTTGTGCCGCCAATTGTGAAGGAACTTGTTGCGGGAGAGAAGAATGTGGAGGTAATGCTTTCTACATCCCAAAGTAGATTTCCCGTATCACTCACAGAAAGCTTTCCACCAAGAGACCCGTTGACAGAGTAGTATTCTTGGGGTTTCCCTGCATTAGGCTCACATACCAACAACATTGCGGTGTAGTTGTCCCGTACCATAGGCGTCAGTTCATCACTGGAAATTTCCCAGATGTTATTATCAAACAGATAATTCAATACTCCGGCAATTTCATATCTACCGCCTGCACTCTGATCTTCATTAGCAAGTCTCGGAACAGCGTACGCAGACAAATAGATATTTCCGTTATATTCAATCATATCGGTAATGTAATAGTAAGAATCTTCATCGCCATAGGAGAAGGACTCTGTAATATTACCTTCGCGGTCAACCTTAACGATTTTTGCGTGCTCATTCGTCATATAGCTACCGAGCTGAACCATGTAACCATCTTCAAACCGAGCTGCATTCCAAATCCCGTAGTTACCTACTTCGGTTTTATGGAAGTAGGTTTCTTTTCCATCCACCGTATACTGGCTAAGACAGAAATATTTCAGATCACCACGGCTGATTACGGCATAGCTGCCATCAGCATTTTCCAAAACGGAAGCGATGTATTCATCGTCAAATCCGTTATTGAGCATGTGTTTCCAAACGAGATTACCATCTAAGTCGATTTTAGCCATCCATGCATGGGAAATTTGAGTACTGGACCAAGTGTCGGTTCTACCGTAGGCAATTACACCATCCGATACGATGCTATAATCTTCAATCCAAAAATCGGAAATAGAAACACTCCAAAGCAAGTTATCTCCATCGTATTTCTCGAGATAGCTCTTATCGTGCACCTCTAAGCCAAGAGATTCATCTTCTTTGTATTCCGAATGGTATTTATAGTGTACGCCTGTTTGTGTGGCACCAATAAAACCACCGGTATAATTTTTATAATTCCAAAGATTTTCAATATCCTCTGGTGTTGGATTGTCTTGAACAATCTCGTAACCACCGATATTATCGGAAGAAATACTGTTTCGAATCACTTCGGCGGTCTTAGAATAAGTGAACGACTTCGTTGTAATATCACGATACACTTCCTTAATCTCACCACGAGTAAGTCCTTCCGTAGACATACCATAGTCATTAAAGAATTGAACAGCAGCTTTATATTCCTTTGCTTCAGCAACAACCGCAAAGGAACCGAAGCAAACGGACAGGACTAAGACCATGCAGGCAGCGATTGTACCCCATCTAAACCAAATTGGCTTATTTCGAGATTTCTTTGCAACGGGAGCTGCTTCGGCAATGTGTCGATCATCAATTTCTCCAAAAATGTCTAA
>CABQGZ010000962.1 GCA_902463835.1 uncultured Lachnospiraceae bacterium | reverse complement strand
CTGTCAGAAATGCTGAAGAAAATCATCATGCAGCGAAAAGTGGCAGCGATGAGCTACCAGGAATATTTGAAACAGGTCGTGGAAATGGCTGAGGCAATCCTTCATCCGGAAGATAATGGAGATTATCCGGATGAAGTGAAGAATAGTGCGGCCAGACGAGCGCTGTTTGATTACTTTGAGGAGGATTTGGAGTTGACCGTTGATGTAGATGGAGCTATTCGCATCGCAATACGACCAGCATGGAAGAAAAATCGGCAGAAACAGCAGAAAATTAGACTTGCTATTTATGAAAAGTTATTGCTTCATAGCTATAGCAAAGACAAAGCTGAAGAGGAAACTAATCAGGTCTTCGATATAGCACAGAGGCAGGAAGAATATGATGCGTAGTGAAAATTTATTGATTGGTGAACTAACAATTGAGGTGACTCGGAAAAAGAATCTGAAGAATCTGTATATTCGAGTGAAACCGCCAGAAGGTGATATTACGGTGAGTGCCCCAACAGGGATTACAATGGATGAAGTCAAGCTGTTTGTATTGGGAAAACTCCCGGAAATTACCAAGGTGCGTGATAGGATGCTGTCACAGGAGAGGCAAAGCAAACGAGAGTATGTATCTGGGGAGTCACATTATTTGTGGGGAAAACCATATCGCCTACAGGTGATATATGAAGGCAAGCAGCGAAAGATTGTGAGAACACCCACTAAAATAATAATGACAGTGCCTGAAGGCACAAGCATTGACTCCAGAGAAAAACTATTTATTGAATGGTATCGACAGGAACTGAAGCGTGTGCTTGAGTCTGTGGTTTCTCAGTGTGAAAAAAAGACAGGTGTTCATGCAAATGAATTCCGTGTAAAAAATATGAGAACCAGATGGGGTACCTGTAACATTGATAAACGCAGGATATGGATCAATCTGCAGCTTGCCAAGAAACCAGCAGAATGCTTGGAATATGTGGTCATCCATGAATTGGTGCATCTGTTGGAAAAGAATCATACACACAGGTTCCGGGCATTGGTAGAGGAATATTGTCCTACCTGGCAGGAGGCAAAAAAACTATTGTCGACCATGCCGCTTGATTATATGGAAAAAGGAGATACGGATATCGATGATGAATAGACCAACATTCAGTGATGTTTATGATATTAACCCTAAGACAGGGGCATTGATCTTAGGGAAGAATCGGCTGGATGATTATGCTACCAAGTTCCTGAATAAATATTGCAAAAAAGCACTGGATACACCTATGCCACTTCCAGTAAATGAAATTCTGAAAACGATGAAGCTGACAGTAATGGAGGCTTCACTATCCAGAAATATGGATATTTTTGGTTGCTGCCTTCTATTGGACAGTGAGGTAGAGGTGTTTGATCGAGAAGAAGGAACATCATCATTGGTTTTTTATCCTGCGGGGACAGTATTGCTTGATCCGGCTTCAGAGGAGATGTACGGAGAAGGTGCAAAACGAAATACACTTATTCACGAGGCACTCCATTGGGAAAAGGATAAAACTTATTTTGAGATTCTGAAAGTTAAAAACGCTTTGGTTGCGGAAAAGTTATATCCGATTATGTGTCGGCACACTGAAACCTTTTATGAGCCACCAGAGGGAAAGAAAACGAAGGAAAATGAAGTCAGATGGTTGGAGTGGCAAGCACACAGACTGGCACCGCGGATATTAATGCCAGTCAAAATGTTCAGAAAAAAAGCATTAGACCTGCTCGAAGTTTACCGTGAACCTCAAAATGATATTTATCCATCTTGCGATAGACTTATTGAGGATTTGAGCGATTTCTTCATTGTATCTCGATCCTCCGTCAAATATCGTCTGACAGAGGTGGGATTAATAGATGAAATCTGCAAACTCGAAGATTACGATGCTGTGTTTGCGGATATTCATGAAAGCAAGGAATTTGTCGCACTAACACCTGTAGAAGCTTACCAGTTGTTAGAAAGTAGTTCTTTGCTGCAGGATTGGGTACAGGGTGGCAGGTTTGTTTTTGCTGACGGTTATTTTGTATTAGCTGATGCAAAATATATTGTGGCAAAAACGGACGGATTGCATCTGACGGCAAAA
>CABQGZ010000961.1 GCA_902463835.1 uncultured Lachnospiraceae bacterium | reverse complement strand
GAAAGAAATACAAGAAATGCTGTGGAAAGTGAAAAAAATTGCGGAGCAGACAACTGCCCCGCAATTTTTTTGTCGAAATCTGTTGAACTTGCGCTAAGGTTGTGCTAAATTATTAATATGATAATTTCCAAATTCTGGAAATAATTTAGTGCAGGTGAGGAAATATGATAAGAGAATACATGGAACAGAATGTGTATGAAGCGCTGCAGGATCGACTGCGGCTGCTCTTCGAGGAGTTTGAAAATATCTACATCTCTTTTTCCGGCGGAAAGGACAGCGGTCTGCTGTTGAACATACTGCTGGACTTCCGAAAGAAATACTATCCGGATCGTGTTATTGGTGTCTTCCATCAGGATTTCGAAGCACAGTATACGGTGACCACCGAATATGTGGAGCGGACCTTCGAGCGGATCAAGGATGAGGTGGAGCCCTACTGGGTGTGTCTGCCCATGGCTACCCGGACGGCCTTGAGCAGCTACGAGATGTACTGGTATCCCTGGGACGACAAGAAGCAGGAGGTATGGGTCCGGGATATGCCCAAACACGATTACGTCATCAATATGGACAATAATCCCATGACCACCTACCGCTACCGCATGAACCAGGAGGATCTGGCAAAACAATTCGGCCGCTGGTATCGGCTGTCCCACGGAGATAAGAAGACGGTGTGCATCCTGGGAATGCGGGCCGACGAGTCCCTGCTGCGGTACAGCGGATTTTTGAACAAAAAATATGGATACAAGGGCGAGTGCTGGATCAGCAAACAGTTTAAGGATGTCTGGTGCGCCTCCCCCATGTTTGACTGGTCCGCGGAGGACGTGTGGCATGCCAATTACATGTTTGACTACGACTATAATCGTTTGTATGACCTTTATTATATGGCGGGCCTGAAGGTTTCCCAGATGCGTGTGGCCTCCCCCTTCAACGATTATTCCAAGGATGCGCTGAACCTGTACCGGGTCATCGACCCACAGATCTGGGTGAAGCTGGTGGGCCGTGTCCGGGGAGCGAATTTTGCCAGTATCTATGGAAAAACAAAAGCCATGGGCTACCGGAGCATCTCCCTGCCGCCGGGACACACCTGGAAGTCCTACACCATGTTTCTGCTGGATACGCTGCCTACCAGACTTCGGAACAATTATGCCAAAAAGTTCAATACCTCCATTGAGTTCTGGCATAAGACCGGCGGAGGACTGGATGAGGAGACCATCCGCGAGCTGGAGGAGCACGGCTACAAGATTCGCCGTAACGGCGTCTCCAATTACACCTTAAAAAGAAAATCAAGAATCGTATTTCTGGAAAAAATTCCGGATGATACGGATGATATCAAGTCAACAAAGGACATTCCAAGCTGGAAGCGGATGTGCTACTGTATTTTGAAAAACGATCACATCTGCCGGTTCATGGGCTTCGGAATGACCAGGGAACAGCAGAAACGGATCGACATGATCCGCAGCACTTACAAAAGCGTAGAGGGAATGGAATATGGAATATAAGAGCCCAGTGTATCAGGTAATACCAGTTTCAGTAGAAAAAGTCAAACCAAATAACTATAACCCCAATACGGTGGCGCCGCCGGAGATGAAGCTGCTCTATGAGAGCATCAAGGCGGACGGATACACCATGCCCATCGTATGTTACCATGACAAGGAAAGCGATGAGTATATCATTGTAGATGGATTTCACCGCTACCGGATCATGCTGGAGCATGAGGATATTTATGAGCGGGAAAAAGGAATGCTGCCGGTGTCTGTCATCAATAAGCCTCTGGACCACAGAATGGCCAGCACCATCCGTCACAACCGTGCCCGAGGAAGCCACGACGTGGATCTGATGAGCAACATTGTAAAGGAACTGCACGAGCTGGGTCGTTCCGATGCCTGGATTTCCAAGCATTTGGGTATGGACAAGGACGAGATACTGCGGCTCAAGCAGATTACAGGGCTGGCAGCACTGTTCAAAGATGTAAAATTCGGTCAGGCCTGGCGGCCCATAGATGAACCGGAGGATGAAGTAGAGATTTAAGGGATTTAGGCAAGAACAGGAATTTTCCTGAGAAAGGAATATATTTCTTCCATAA
>CABQGZ010000960.1 GCA_902463835.1 uncultured Lachnospiraceae bacterium | reverse complement strand
GGCCAAATATTCTCTCTGCCTTTCTCGGCAAGCTGACCCGGTACATTTCTCTGGACCGCTGGAAAAAGCGCAGCGCCCAGAAGCGAGGCGGCGGACAGGTTGCCCTAAGCCTGGAGGAACTGGAAGAATGCATTTCCGGCGGCGATGATCCGGAAAAGGAAGTGGACCGCAAGGATCTGCTGCGGTATCTGAACCGGTTTCTGGACGCGCTTCCGGAGACACATCGTAAGGTTTTCGTCTGCCGGTACTGGTATCTGGAATCCATCCCGGAAATTGCCGCACGATTCGGCTTTTCCGAAAGCAAGGTGACCGCCATGCTCCACAGGCTTCGGGAAAAGCTGCGCGCAAGACTGCAACTGGAGGGACTGCTATGAAAGCCATAGATCTTTTGGAAACAATGGGCTCCATTCGGGATCGCTATATTCTGGAGGCGCAGGAGCCGGAAAAGCGGAGGCTCTCTCTGACAAGAACGCTTCTGATCGCCGCAATCATTTCCCTGCTCCTGCTGCTGGTGGGGTGCGCAGTGGTGTATGTTCTGCAATTGCAGGATATGAAGCTCAGCGAAACGACGGTCAGTGAGCCTGCCTGGTCCGGCCCGGGCGGCGAATACGTGCCCGCCACAGAATATACGGTCACGGAACTGTCACTCCAGGGCTATAGCGAAAGCCCCGAGCAACAGGCCATGCTGGAATGGCAGGCATTCACAGACACATACGATCCGGATGGGACACTGCTGGACGAAAACAATTTCAATGAATCCGGCATTCCCTCCCAGTTCTATGAAACGTACAACTGCTACACCTTCGAAATGATGGACAAGCTCCAGGAAATTCTAAATAAGTACAACCTGCAGCCTCTGGGGGCAATACAGCATTTTGATTACTGGGAGCAGGAGCTATTCTACCGTGCATTGCAGATGAAGCCCCTTATCTCAGTTAATGCCGATAGAATGGCCGGATATTTTTTCCCGGAAGGTTCTTTCAATGCAGAAATTCGGTATACCCTCCCCGGGGATGAAAGCCGGCTGGCAACCTATGTCTACGTAAACGGGGATTATTTCTATCCGTACAGCGCTGTCATCCGCAATATAGACCAATGGAAGCAATGGCACTACACTGCTGCAGACGGTTCCGACCTGCTTCTGGCCACATACGAAAATCGCCTGAATATCATCTGCCGCACCGGAAATGATTGGATCCACATCGAGACCGAAAATTTCCTGGGCTATGACCCGAATAATATACCGGACAAACCCATGACCAAGGAGCTGGCAGAGCAAATTGCGGAATTGTTCAACTATCAACCTTCTCCCCAGCCCTGCACCGCCGAAGATGTTGCGGCCCTGCGGACGGACTATCCTGCCCCGGAGCAAAAGCCTGATTTTCTGGCCGGTTCCGCCATGGATCTGGAGACAGGATGGCACTGGTTCACCAACGAATACGGTGACAGTCTGGAAAACTACGTGCAGCACATTCTGGATTACACAGGGAACGAGAAAGAATACAACGACACCCGGGGCGATATGCTGGACTACTGTTTCGTTGACCTGGATAACGACGATCAGCCGGAAATGCTGCTGCGTTATCGGGATACCGGGCGATACTGGCAGATCGTCAAGATATTTACGCCACCCCATGGGGATTCTCCCCGGGTCTGCTTCCGATATTTCCATGCCCTGTATGATGGGCCGGTTCTCGGAACAACCTACGACGAAACCGCCCGAGGCTACGGAGACTGCATTTATTCCTATTACATGGACGCTTCGATGCACGAATTTCTGAGGCTTCGCTACGACACAGTCAATAAAAGCTGGGAAAAGGCAACCGTGATCGATGACAGCACCGAAGACGGAACCCACTGGGAGCGCATTTCCGAAACGGAGGCAAAGGAAATTCAGGCGGCATATGTGCCCATGCCGGATTATGATATGACACCGCTTACGGAATTTTTGAACCACTGAGCGCAAAGCGCCGCCGCACATCCAATTAAGGAGATACGGCGGTGCTGTCATGTTCAACTACATTTTTTCTATTTTTATTTGTTTTATTCTTTCAGCTCTTAAATAAAGCGAACAGCAGTCCCATAC
>CABQGZ010000959.1 GCA_902463835.1 uncultured Lachnospiraceae bacterium | reverse complement strand
TTATGATATTTTAACAGTATACACAAGATCATGCCCGCAGTGATATCTGCGGGCACATTCTTATTGGGAAGGAGTTGTGGGAACATGGAACAGCGCAGAACGGTGCTGCTGGCAGATACCAGCACGGAATTCCGCATTCTGCTGCGGGAAGCCATGGAAAAAACAGGAGAATTTCTGGTAGAAATTGCACAAACCGGGGACGAAGTTCTGGAAAAAGTTCAGGAGCAGGAACCGGATATTCTGATCATGGATGTGATCCTGCCGGGGCTGGACGGTCTCAGCGCTCTGCGGGAGCTGCAGGAGCTTGGCTACGCTCCCATGACCATTCTGACCTCCGCATTTGTTTCCGACCAGACGCTGACGGAAGCTACGGAGCTGGGCGCTGCCTATTTTCTGCCAAAACCCTTTCGGATGGAAACACTGTTGGACCGGATGCGGAACCTGTTCCGGGAAAAGCCAAAAGCCACCCGCCCCTCTCTGAAAGCCCGCGTCACCCACATGCTTCATGATGCAGGTATGCCTGCCAATATCTCCGGCTACCAGTATCTGCGGGAAGCGATCCTGATCACCGCCGCCGATCCAAGTGTACTGAACAAGGCTGTAACCAAGATCCTCTATCCTGAGATCGCCCGACGTTACGGCACCACCGCCCTCCGTGTGGAACGGTGTATCCGCAGTGCCATCGAGATCGCTTGGGACCGCGCTTCGCCGGAGACACTCCCCAAATACTTCGGCTGCACCGTCAGCAGTCAGCGTGGAAAACCCTCTAACGCGGAATTCATTGCTCTGCTGGCAGAACGGCTGACCCTGGAGGATGACCAAGCCCTCAGAGCCTGACAGCTTTTCACAGTCTATATAAAAGGAGACAGGGCGAGCCTGTCTCCTTTTTTGCGTTCGTTTTCATTCGACAGCATCAGAGCGTTCGTTTCATTTTACGAAAACGTATACGTTTTCGCGTCAAATTCGTTTTTTCTTCCTCCAAAAATAACAACCAAAGGTCGGCCTTTTTATTTGTGCACTTTACACAGTGTACGTGAAATTGAATAAAAAAATCATGGGAAAATAGCCATAATCCTCCTTGACAATTCCGTTAAGAATTCTTTATAATGGTAGCAAGGAAGTGCAAACGTTTGCGACCGGAGGACGGCACACCGCCGGTCAGACTGCGCACAGAACTGAGAAAAGAGAGCAAGCTGCTGTCCCCCGCGATCCCCCGGCAGACTTCAGAAAGAGGTGTTATCGTGTCGAAAAATGGATTACCCAGAAAACCCCTGACCAAGCGGCGTTTAAAGAACCTGATCCTGAATGTGCTGAAAAACCCCTTTAACATGGTGGTGCTGGTCAGTCTCATCATCCTGTTCTGCCTCATCATCATCCCTCTGCTGACCATGATCTCCAGCACCTTTACGCTGGCTCAAGGCGAACTGCGCCGGGTACAGGGGCACGTGGGAGACTTTACCCTGTATTACTGGAAGTACATCCTCACCGGTACCATGGCAAATGCCGTGCTGTGGGGCCCGCTGAAAAACTCCTTTATCTGCGGCTTCTTCACCGTGCTGGTGTCGGTGCCCCTTGGCTCCGTGCTGGCGTGGCTGATGATCCGCACGGACATCCCCGGCAAGAAGATCCTGGGCCTGCTGGTGACCGTACCTTATATGATCCCCTCCTGGACCAAGGCTCTGGCCTGGCTGGCCATGTTCCGCAACTCCACCTCCGGCGCCAACGGCTTCCTGGCCGGCATGGGCATTCCCATCCCCGACTGGCTGGCATACGGCCCCATCGCCATCGTGCTGTGCATGTCCATGCACTACTACGCATTCTCCTACATCATGGTCTCCGGCGCGCTCCGCTCCATCAACTCCGAGCTGGAGGAGATGGGCGAGATCCAGGGCGCCAGCAAAGCGCAGATCCTGCGGCACATCACGCTGCCCCTGATCCTGCCCTCTGTGCTGTCTGCCACCGTTATGACCATCAGCAAATCCATCGGTACATACGGCGTCCCCGCCAATCTGGGCAACCGCATCGGCTATTATACGCTGGCCACCAAGATGCGCAACTTCATCGATCAGGGGCCCCAGGCTGTCGG
>CABQGZ010000958.1 GCA_902463835.1 uncultured Lachnospiraceae bacterium | reverse complement strand
CTGATTAACCTCGGCCTGTTCACCGTTCTCTACTTTGTGATTGGCTGCTGTGTCGCCATTCCCGTCGGCTTTGTACCTATCTTTTTGCCGATCCTCGGAGCATTGTGGTCTTTGATTACCGGCATCCCGTTCATGCTGTTCCTGACCAGAGTTAAAAAATTCGGCATGGTTACAATTATGGGAATTTTAAGCGGCCTGCTGATGGGGCTGACTGGCATGGGATTTTGGGGCGTACCGATGGGCGTGATTTTTGGGCTGCTGGGAGATCTGATCTTGAAATCCGGCGGTTATAAAAGCGCCAAGAAGAGCCTGATCGGGTATGCGGTGTTCAGCCTTTGGATGGTTGGTACATATATCCCCATGTATTTCATGGTTGAGGATTCCTGGGCCAGTTTTGCGGCCAGCTTTGGTGAGGAATACGCTGACAGGGTAATGGCTGTTATGCCTATGTGGAGCATTATTCTGGTAATCGCCGGAATCTTCATTTTTGCGATCCTGGGCGGACTTTTAGGTAAGGCGCTTCTGAAAAAGCATTTTGCTAAAGCGGGCATTGTGTGATGAACGGGCTATCATTTTCAGCAACAACCGAAAAAAGAAAAGGAATCCTGCTTGATCCCCGGACAAAGCTCATTCTGCTGCTGACGATTACAACACTGATGTTCAGTACCAGTAACGAAGGAATTATGAACATCGTCAAGCCGTGTCTAAGCCTTGTCCCCTTTGCTCTGATTTTGTCGGAACGCCGTTTCAAAACAGCAGGAAAATATCTGGTGCTATATGCGGTTTGCTTTATACTGGAACGGATTGCCCTTACGAGTTTGAGCGGATTACTCTCGTTCATCGTGCTGGCAGTGACATCTATCATGACGCGGTTTGCGCCCGGTATTATGACAGGTGCCTATCTGATCTCATCCACTTCGATCAGTGAGTTTATCGGCGCAATGGAGCGTATGCACATCACGGAAAAAATCGTGATTCCAATGTCTGTCATTTTTCGCTTTTTCCCAACCATCAGCGAAGAATATCAGGCCATCCGGGATGCAATGAAAATGCGGGGCATACGATTCGGCGGGAAAAATCCTTTCCTGATGTTGGAATATCGCCTTGTTCCTTTGATGGTGTCCGTTGTGAAGATTGGTGATGAACTTTCTGCTGCTGCGTTGACACGGGGGCTTGGAGCCCCCGTTAAACGTACAAACGTGTGCCAGATCGGTTTCCATGTTCAAGATTTGATTGCGATTCTGTTTTGCGTTATCTGTTTTGCCTTGTTTTTGTTTCAGCAGCAGATTTCTTTTTGACGGGAGGGGGTGAACCTATGATACGGATTGACCATGTGACTTTCTCTTATGGAGGAGAAAACGAGAACGCTGGTGGAGTCCATGATATAAATCTGACCGTAGAGGACGGTCAATGCGTCGTACTTTGCGGCGAAAGCGGCAGTGGAAAAACGACAATTACCAGGCTGATCAACGGTCTGATTCCCCATTACTATGAAGGAAAAATGAATGGAGAAGTGTGGGTAAATGGGGCAAAGGTTTCGGAACAGCCCCTTTATGATACCGCGAAAACGGTTGGCAGCGTGTTTCAAAACCCCCGCTCACAATTTTTCAATGTGGACACAACCAGCGAAATCACATTCGGGTGTGAAAATCTCGGCCAGCCGGAGCAAAGTATTCGGGAACGATTAGATAAGACCATCCGGGATTTCCGCCTGGAGAAATTGATGGGACGCAATATCTTTCATCTTTCCGGCGGGGAAAAACAAAAAATTGCCTGTGCCGGGGTATCCATCATGGAGCCGGATGTGCTGGTTATGGATGAGCCGTCATCCAACCTGGATGCTTCCTCTATCCTGGATCTGAGAGCAATACTTGCGTTTTGGAAGTCGCAGGGGAAAACAATTATAGTGTCAGAGCATCGGCTCTACTATCTGCGCGGTCTTGCGGATCGTTTTATCTATATTACCGGCGGAAAGGTGGAAAAAGATTACTCCGCAGCGGAGTTTGAGAGCCTGACGGAGCAACAGAGAGCCAGGTTGGGGCTGCGTACCTTTATTCTTGAAGATTTGTTGCCGCCGAAAGCATTGCCCCAGGC
>CABQGZ010000957.1 GCA_902463835.1 uncultured Lachnospiraceae bacterium | reverse complement strand
TGAATTCGTAGATATCGCAGGACTGGTGAAGGGCGCCAGCAAGGGCGAGGGCCTGGGCAATCAGTTCCTGGCCAATATCCGGGAGGTGGACGCCATCGTCCATGTGGTTCGCTGCTTTGAGGATTCCAATGTGGTGCATGTAGACGGGAACGTGAATCCAGCCAGGGATATTGAGACAATCAATCTGGAACTGATCTTCTCTGATCTTGAGATCTTAGAGCGGCGCATCGCCAAGGTGGCCAAGCAGGCCCGGATGGACAAGACGCTGGCCAAGGAGTTGGAGCTTTTGGAGGCGGTGAAGGCTCATCTGGAGGATGGTAATCTGGCGAAGACCTTTGAGGTCCCGGATGACGAGGATGCAGTTTTGTGGTTTGCGTCTTACAACCTGCTCACCGCGAAGCCGGTAATCTACGCAGCCAACGTCAGCGAGGACGATCTGGCGGATGACGGCGCGTCCAACTCCTATGTGGAGGCGGTGCGCAGGATGGCGCAGGAGGAGAACAGCGAGGTATTTGTGATCTGTGCTCAGATCGAGCAGGAGATCGCGGAGCTGGAGGATGATGAGAAGGCCATGTTCCTGGAGGATCTGGGACTGGCGGAATCCGGCTTAGAGAAGCTGATCAAAGCCAGCTACAGCCTCCTGGGGCTCTTAAGCTTCCTCACCGCGGGCGAGGACGAGTGTCGCGCCTGGACCATCAAAAAAGGCACCAAAGCGCCCCAGGCAGCGGGAAAGATCCACTCCGACTTCGAGCGGGGCTTCATCCGGGCGGAAGTAGTGAATTATCAGGATCTTCTGGACTGCGGCAGCCTTGCCGCCGCCAAAGAGAAAGGCATCGTAGGCCTGGAAGGCAAAGAGTATGTGGTACAGGACGGCGACGTAATTTTATTTAGGTTCAACGTATAAAGCGCAATCGAGCTGTCACGGCGTAGTTGGCAGCTCCCCCCGTCACACAATTTCACCCTCCTGCATATCATACCGCAGGAGGGATTTTTATGCGTATCTGTGAATTAAGGGATAAGGAGGTGATCAATGTCTGTACCTGCCGCTGCATCGGATATGTGATGGATGTGGATATCGACGAGTGCACCGGCTGTGTAAAAGCATTGATCATCCCCGGCCCCTGTAAGATGTGGGGCCTATTTGGCAGGGATTTCGAGTTCATCATTCCCTGGTGTAATATTGTAAAAATCGGACCAGACATCATCTTGGTGGAACTGAAAGAGGAAGAGAAAAAGAAGTTATAGATATCATAATATGCAATTTTGACAGCATATAGTGTAAGGATGGTGTGGAGGTCGCAGACGGTTTGAAAACATTTCGTAAAAAGATCATGTTTCTGGAGATGAGTTTGATCTATGTGATAATTCTGCTGGCACTTACCGGAAGCGGCCGGGGAACAGCAACGCCGGAAAGCCTGGAGGTATCCGGTATCTACAGGGACAGTGAAGACGGAGAGAAGCCTGACCCCTATCAGGATGAAAAGAAAAAGGTTGCGCTTACATTTGACGACGGCCCGGATGCAGTGTATACGCCAAAGCTGCTGGACGGGCTGGAAGAGCGCAAGGTAAAGGCAACCTTTTTTCTACTGGGAAAACAGGCGGAGCGATATCCGGATATTGTAAAAAGGATTCATGAGGAAGGTCATCTTGTGGGAACCCACTCCTATGAGCATGTGAATCTGTGTACCGTGAGTGAAAAAGAAGCCATCCGGCAGGTGCTGAAAACAAACGAACTGATCCAGGAGCTGACGGACGAATATCCCCAGTATATACGTCCGCCCTATGGCTGCTGGAGCCGCAAGCTGGACAACAAGATCGGGATGATCGAGGTGGACTGGGACATAGATCCGCTGGATTGGAACAGAAGCAATTCCAGGGTAATCGCAAAGCTGGTAACCGACAAGGTGCAGGAGGGGGATATCATTCTGATGCATGACGCGTCGGACTCCTCGGTAAAAGCGGCCTTCCAGATTATTGATACATTGAAAAAGCAGGGGTATGAATTTGTGACAGTGGAGGCGATTGTGGGGGAGTGAGAGTGTTACTGTTCAGAGGCCAGCTTGAAGTAAAGAAACCGATGGTGCAGACTGATCAT
>CABQGZ010000956.1 GCA_902463835.1 uncultured Lachnospiraceae bacterium | reverse complement strand
GAAACCGTATACCGCCTTTCTCACAAGAAGCTGCTGGAGCTTGCTAGTCATGCCGGGGCAATCTACCGCTTCGACAGCACGGTGCTTATCAACCGGGAGATTTTTGATGCCTATTTAGAACGCTTCCACGAACCTGCAAGAAAAATTACCGTGGAGGAGGTCGAGGACGAGTGAGCGGCAGTGTGTGGATGTTCTCCGACCAGATTGACGATGAAGATATGGATTTTATGCGGCATGAGTTCGTGACTTACAGCATGGCAAGCGATTATTATGGGCTGGGACTGAAACCAGTCACCCGGATGGCACATGAATGTGGGGCTATCTATAAGATTGGCCGGAAGATTTTGATTCGGAGAAGCATTTTTGAAGAGTACCTGCGCCAGCAGAGAAAGATTTGAGGTGTGCAATGGAAAAGCCGAACACTAGATTGCATGATGAAAATAATGGGCTGGACTATGTGCTGGTCGGAGATTACTATTTTCCTGCCTTGATTTTGGCAGAGGATTCTCGCCCTGTTGGCCGCTGGGGCAGAATGTACAAACGGTATCTCAAAGAACATCATGCAGCACGGTATCAGGCCCTCCTGCTGTCTGGCAGATTGAACAGCTATCTGGCTGACATTGATGCACAGGCAGAGGAACAGTTGGAGTTGCTTACTCAGCAGATGGCTGAACGTGAGGGTGTGAACGAAGAATTGAAAGCTGCAAATCAAATGGAATGGGTGCAAAGGATGAACAGAATCCAGAATCGAGCGGAGGAAGTTATTAAGGCCGAATTGATTTTTGCATAATGTCGGAGGGGCAGATACCGTATAACTTGGTATCTGCCCCTCTTATGTTTACAGACTATCGCTATAAATTGATGTAAAGGCATAAATTTCAAAATATTTTGAATGCAAAATGGAATATATTTGCATTCTCATTGACGCTCTATTGTAAAAGCATTATAATTGTTACATAAAACCACACCTGTACAATTGAGCAATAGGGAAAAGTTATGACGAATGGCATAGAAGCAACAGTTGCTCTTTGCAAATGCGGAAAAGTCCACAAAGCCTACGGTGTCCGCTTTGAAAAGGCTGGCAAAAAGCACTGGAAGTACACATGGGCGTTTCCTATCAAAGAATCAGCCGCAAAACATGAAGGCTACGATGAAACCACAATTATTGGTACGATTGAGCCAACAGAAGATTATCCCGGATGTCCTTACTGTGAAGCAACTACCTTCGTAATATGCGGCACCTGTGGAAAATTGAATTGCTATAATGGTTCTAGGTTGTTCTCCTGTGGATGGTGCGGAGTACATGGTGTTGTCAGTTTGGGTTATAATGGCTCTGGCATCCGAAGCAGTGGAGATCGGTAAAAGATTATGAGTATCTTCAACAAGCAACAACAGAGACCCATGCCGACTTTCTCTGCCAGTCAGACGGTTCTTCCTTCTGCTGCAACCTCCCTGATTGAAAGTGGCAGTCTGGCAGAACTGAATGTGCCTAACTTGATGCTCAAAAAGGGTGAAAAATGCTGCTTTGTAGACAAGAGCTATGAAATGGTCGAGACAAGCATCACTCGAAATGTCCGAAAATCCGGCGGTACCAGTGTGCCAAGTGTCTTTTTCAAGGGCGTTCGATACCACATGGGCAGCAGTGAATCTATCCCTGTAACGGAAACCAAGGTCGACTACATACCGGGATACCTTTATATTACCAACAAGCGCATCATTTTTACCTCGCAGAAAGGCGGCCTAGAAAAATCCATTGGTTCGCTTTCTGCATTTCATCCCTATTCCAATGCGATTGGGCTTCAATTTGGGCAAAAGGTCATAAACTTTATTCTGCCTCGTGCGGATCTGGCAGTACAAACGCTTCAAATTATGACGTAAATCATCGAAAGGGTATTGTAATATGGGAAATCTAAAAGTACATGATAAGCTGGATATTCAAGCTGGTGGACAGGTTGAGGTTCTGGATGAATTTGGTTCTGGTGGTCAGGGCACGGTCTACAAGGTATCGTACAACGGCAAAACCTATGCTCTGAAATGGTATCATCCGGGAGTTTTCAAGGGAAAGGAAAATGACTTCTATAAGAACCTCGAAAACA
>CABQGZ010000955.1 GCA_902463835.1 uncultured Lachnospiraceae bacterium | reverse complement strand
TCGTGGGTATGCCACATCGCTTTTCCGGTTAAAAGCGCTATTTTCTCTTCGAGGTTGTTTTGCACCATAGGAATCCCTCCTTTTCGTCTATTGTAGCATTGTGTGGACATGCGATATATCAGATTTATGTTGTAAATATCATATTTATGCAGTATGATAAAGATGAGGTGAAGCGTATGAAGTACAAGGTAGAAATCCTGCCCCAGACACCAAACGCATTGTTCACGCAGAGGGAAAACGGATTGACCCATTCCCCCTTTTCCCTGGAGCTTGCGCTCTATACAGCCCTGAAAAATGGAGATGAGGCGTCGATGCGCCTGGCAATGGAGGATTACTTTGCAGCAGGTTTTGTGATCGGGAGAATGTCAGCGGATTCCCTTCGGCAGATGAAATTCTGGGCTGTTTCCGTGATCGCCATTGCAATTCACTATGCCATTCTCGGAGGCCTGGATGAAACGGATGCGTATAACCTCAGCGATGAATACATCCGGCACATTGATGGCCTTTTCACCATTGATGACTGCATGGAATACCTTAGCAGCAGGGCAATCCAACTGGTACGTTCTGTTGCGGAATCCAAGAAGGGACGCACGCTTTCCCCGAAAATAAAAGCGTGTGTCCACTATATCCATATCCATCTGCATGAGAAGCTGACAGTGACAGAATTGGCGAGGCATGTTCAATTGTCTGAGAGCTATTTATCACGCTTATTTCATCGGGAGATGGGACTGCCTGTCAGCGGCTATATTCTGAATCAGAAACTGGATGCATCGCTGTCCATGCTGGATGCGGGTGTTCCCTATGGACAGACTGCCTACAACCTCTCGTTTTGCAGCCAGTCCCATTTCATACAATGCTTCAAGAAGAAATACGGGAAAACGCCTGCTGCATATTTGCGAGAAAAAACACGGGACTGTCAACTTAGGCCTATACGGGCAGCAAGCAGATATCCCAGCGAATCAGACCTCTGAAAACCGGAAATTTCGACTGCTTCAAGAAGTGCTTTTCCGAATATTTGGGGCCAATCGGAACATCTGTGGGGAATGGAGTGATCGTAAAAATGAATCTGAGAGAATATAAACCGTCTGATTGCGCGCAATTGGCAGAGCTTTTCTACCAAACCGTACACAGCGTCAACGCAAAGGATTATACCCAGGAGCAGCGAAACGCATGGGCAACGGGCAAGGTGGACCTGGCACAATGGGATGCCTCTTTCCGGGAGCACAAAACAATTGACGCGGTGGAGAATTCTACCATTGTTGGCTTTGGAGATATGGACAGTTCTGGCTACCTGGACAGGCTCTATGTTCACAAAGACTACCAGCGGCGGGGGATCGCCTCCGCAATCTGCGATGCGCTGGAAGCTTCCGTGCCGGGAAAGCCGATTACAACCCACGCATCCATTACCGCAAAGCCGTTTTTCCTACAGCGGGGCTACCGAATGGTGGAGGAGCAGACAGTTGTGAGGCAGGGGATTGGTTTGACAAATTTTGTGATGGAAAAACGGTAACTGTCGAAAAGCTGTACGCTTCTTCATGCCTTCGTACACACGAAGCGCCTCCATTCTATTCGAGACATACGGAGAGAAAGCGGCATCGCCCCAGAGTACAAGGAAATTTTCAAAAAGGGTATTGACTCTGACGTTGCGTAATGGTTTATACTAACCATACCACGAGAGGAGATGCGGTCAGTGTGGACAGTGAATGAGGTAAGCAAACGCACGGGGGTCAGCATTCGCACCCTGCAATATTATGACAAGATCGGCCTGCTGCATCCGGCGCAGTATACGCAGGCGGGATACCGGCTGTATGACGAAAAGGGCCTGGAACGCCTGCAGCAGATTCTGCTCTTCCGGGAACTGGCGTTTTCCTTGAAGGAAATCGAAGAAATTCTGCAAAGCCCGGATTTTGACAGGGAAAAAGCGCTGGACCAGCAGATAGAAATGCTTACCATGAAGAAAGAGTATTTGGAAAACCTGATCACCTTTGCCCGTGGATTAAAACAGGTTGGAGGAAATACCATGGATTTTTCAGTATTTGACACCCAGAAAATGGAGCAATACGCCGCAGAGGCGAAGAAACAGTGGCAGAATACCAG
>CABQGZ010000954.1 GCA_902463835.1 uncultured Lachnospiraceae bacterium | reverse complement strand
GGCTGATGCCGAGATCGGCAGGATCAAAGGGGATGTTTTCAGAATTGCCTGGCGGACTGGCGCGGGCAGCTCCGGTGCAAATACCAGCGCGCAGCTGGCGTACGGAGCCCAGAACTTCAGCTTATATCCGTAAAAATATTCTACCTTTCCGCCGACGTATTGGTAGACATCAGCATCGGGACCTGCGGCGCCGACCCGGTAACGGGCCCGAAGCACCCAGGGCCGCCTTAGATGCCAGCCGTCGCCCGACCATTTCTCCGGCCCCTGCACAGCACGGAGGATGTCGCCAATGGAGGCGGGAATGCTCAACGCGCCGGTCAGGTGGATGCCGGGTAACGGCCCGGTATACAGTGACGTATACAGCGGAGATGCCTGCGCAAACAATGTCAATGAGAGCAGCTTGGCACCCGCTTGGGGTTCGGCAAGGTGGTTCGGAAAATCGAGCAGAAGTCGAAGCGCCTTGCGCGAGGCTTTCGCGCCCGGTTTGTCCGTCTTAGTGATCAACTCAATGCGTTTTTGCGTCAAAATCACCTGTTTTTGGAAGATCGCCCTCAAAACGTAAAAATTCAGAAAAAAGCTGTCATTTTGCATAGGAGGTGCAGGAAAATGAAGCCCGAACCCGGAAAAGACAATGGTTTTCATGCGAAGACCCCAAAGAAAGCCGAGATACGGCAGCAAGTGGCTGATGCTGCCGAACATGCCTGGAACCTGATCCCGAACGCAGAAGCGGAGCTGCATACACCGGTAGATCGTTATTTGCGCTATATGTTGGCGTTGGCACAAAAGGGATGCGCTTCGCAGGCATCCCCCCAAGATCTCATTTACACGCTGCCGGAGATCGTCATACATCCGAAGGCACTCACCTATAAGCCGGAAGTTAAACTCGTTTATGATGCCGATGAACAGAAAGATCTGAATAAGAAGAGGAAGCGTGCAGACGAGTATTTCCGCTGCCTCAGCAGTTACTTCAATACCCAGCTATCCAAGAAGCTATCACGGAGCGCCCTTCCTGACACAGTTGAGGAGTTAAGCGCTGATAAGCAAAGCTCTATGAAAACCACCCTGAGAAGTATCTTCGGAACAGTCAAGGATTACTGGAACCAGAGGGATGTGCCTTGTTCCAGACGCAGCATGTACTCATGCCCCGAGGCACATTTAAAGCTCTTATCACAGAGCGGCATGATGTACCCCGCCTTACCCGCAATATATACGATAAATATGCTCAATCGGCTTTTGCAGCTCAACACCCCGTCGAAGCAGAGACTTTTTCAGCCTTCTCCTGTTCAGGAAATCGCGCCTCACCAGCAAAAAGACTTCTTCGATGGCCTGAACTGGATGAAAGCTGAAATTACAAAATCTCTGGCCTTCTATACGAATAGGATGTATGACCCCATAGCGTACCCCGTGCGCAAAAAGGAAAGGCTCACATTCGATATAGGCCTGAGCTTTCTGAACGATGATAATACACCCCCGGCATCCAAAGTTTGGGGGAAAGCGATCCCCTTTGCTTTTCCCGTATGCAGACTCAACAAGCTTGCTGACCGGCTGGCCGCATTGACCGGCCTGTCGGCAGAAGCCCAGTGTACTTGACAGTAGAATCAAGGAACAATTCAGTGACGCCAAAGCAAGCAAGATCATCTCCGTCCTGACATGCTTCCGCTCCCTCGTCAAGCCTGATTGCTACAACAATGATACCAAGAGTCGTAAGAAGAGACACGATATTATAAATACCCTGTACAAGAGCGGTCTTGTTGACAACGTACCCGTCCAGATTGATGAAAAAGCAGAAGAATTGTTTTTGTCGAAGTTTTTTACCTATTCAGACATAACGGACACCTTGATCGCCATGCGGCTTTCTGATGATTATATGTATTCCGACAAACTGGAGCTGCCAGGCATTTTCGAGTACATTTATGACAACATCTCAGACCGTCTCACGTTCTTATGTCTTGACAAGAAAAAAGAGACGAGCAAGAAGCACCAGGCAGCAACTGCTATACCGAGTATTCCTGCTCCTGTCTTAAAACGTATTATGAAAGCTGTCACATGGGAGCAGGTCGATGGCATTCTGGCCTCAAGGGAAGGCTCAGACAGTATTAACC
>CABQGZ010000953.1 GCA_902463835.1 uncultured Lachnospiraceae bacterium | reverse complement strand
TAAATGGTCGTCCACTGCTCCTGTCATCTGTGAAAGCATTGGCCGTCCGATGATATCGGTCTTAGTTTACCGTTTTTCATCGCCTCTTGCAACATCATTTCGCTAAAAAAAATATAAAGGATTCTAAAATTTTTCTAAAATTCCCTGTTCTATTTTTTCCGCTTCTGTGGTAAACTAGTGATAATACCTTTTTATAAGACTTACGGTACCTGGACGTGCGCCCTTCTTTCAGGGTGCTGCTGCTTTTTGTACCGCAGTAAAGCGAAAGGAATGCGTGACAACTATGCCATTTGAACACAAAGTACTGATTTTATCCTGCAGCACAGGTCAGGGACATAATTCTGCCGCTCTAGCGGTATATGAAAATCTGAAAAAACACGAAGTAGACTGCGAATTTATGGACGCCCTGCTCTTCGCCAGCAAGAAGACCTCCAACGCGGTCTGCAAAACTTATGTGAATGTTGCCAACAAGGCTCCCCACGTGTTCGGACTGGCCTACCGGGCCGGCGGCATTATCAGCAACACCAAGACGAAATCGCCGGTCTACTACGCCAACACGCGGTATGCCAGACAGATGTACGACTATATCACCGGCAACGGCTTTGACGTGATCATCACCTCCCATCTGTTTCCGGCCCAGACATTAACTTACATAAAGAAAAAATATAAGCTCTCCGCTCTCACCATCGCGGTGGCTACGGACTACACCTCCATTCCCTTCTGGGAGGAGACAAGACTGGACTACTACGTAATTCCCCACAAGGATCTGATCCGGGAGTTCTGTAAGAAAGGCCTCCCCAGGGAGAAGCTGCTTCCCTTTGGGATTCCTGTATCGGAAGCCTTCGCCAACCGCACTCCCAGGGAGGAGGCAAGGAAGGCACTGGGACTTCCCCTTTCCGGCTTTGAGATTCTCATCATGTCCGGCAGCATGGGTTTTGGCCATATGGCGCCGTTAATGCGCTCCTTCCTGAAGCGATATGGAAAGGATGTCACCCTGGTGGTCATGGGCGGCAACAATGAGGAACTGAAGTCCTCCCTGCGCCAGAAATTTTCAGACTGCGAGAATGTATTTATTCTTGATTTTACTACCGAAGTGCCGCTGTATATGGACAGCGCCGACCTCTTATACACCAAGCCCGGCGGGCTTACCAGCACGGAATCTCTTGTGAAGGGGATTCCCACCATACACACTGCGCCCATCCCCGGGTGTGAGACAAAGAACGCTCGATTCTTCGCCTCACACGGTCTGAGCTATTACGCCAAGTCCACCCGGGAGCAGATTGCCTGCGGAAGGCTGCTGATCCAGAATCCCGCCGCCCATCAGGCGATGCAGAAAGCGCAGGAGGAGCACGCCCTTCCGCTGGCGGCAGAAGATATTTACCAGTTCTTGCTGCAATGGAAGGAGAAACTGCCGTAGGGCAGCTTACAAAAGAAAGGAAGGTTTTACAATGTCTTATCTGCCTTATCTCTTTTTTGTTATATTCGGTTACATATCCGGAAGCATCATGTACAGCCAGCTGCTTCCGTCTCTTTTCAAGCACGTGGATATCCAAAAGATTTCCGACGACGGCAACCCCGGCGCCGGAAATGTATTCAAGCATCTGGGTGCTCCTTTTGGCATGCTCTGCCTCATCTGTGACTTGATGAAGGGAGTGGTTCCGGTGGCTATCTGCCTTCACTATCTGCCCTGGGACAATCTTCTCTTTGCCCTGGTGCTGGCCGCTCCCGTCCTTGGACACGCAAAAAAAGGCAAGGCCATCGCCGTATCCTTCGGCGTACTTCTTGGCCTGCTGCCCTCTTCCGGTATGGTATTCTATCTGGTTGTGCCCTTTGTATTCCTCTCCACACTGGTGCGGGTCAATCCTCATGCCTGGCGAGTGATCCTGTCCTTCTTATGCTTTATCATGGCCACCTACGCCAGAGTCCCGGTGGCTGCCCTTCGCGTGGGCGGACTGCTTCTTACCATCGCCGTGGTGGCAAAGCATGGCGTCTATGTGAAGCACTCCCATGAAAAGATGCGGGTGCAGCTGGGGTGGAATGTAAGGAAAATACAGAGGTGATTCTTTCATCCTCTGACCATGCTCTTTTGGCACACTCATCCGATCAGAAC
>CABQGZ010000952.1 GCA_902463835.1 uncultured Lachnospiraceae bacterium | reverse complement strand
GTGAATAACATAGTATTCCGCAGCGTATTGTTCGGAAAACTCCTGTATTCCTGTGGCATCCCCAGGAATAACAGAACCTGAAAATACCATTTTCTGCTGCTCCTGCTCAAATTCCGCACGCACGTCTTCCAAGGTGGCCTTCAGCAGGCCGTTTCGCGGATTGAACACGAAATCCGCCTTCCAGCCGGGATAGTTCCGGGCCAGATACTCCATCAGCTCTCGGTAAGCCTGCGCTTCCCGGGACAGTCCCACCAGCATTTCCAGGTATTTATCCTCGTCTAAAACCAGCAGAACAAACAGTCCGGCAAGCTGCCCGTCCTGATATACGCCAAGAATCTGACGATTTGGCCGCGTAAAAGCCTTTTCCAGATTGCACCGGATCTGCTCCTCGGTGCTGAGCATGGGGTCCGAAAAATCCGTGTCCGCCTGAAAGCTTTCAGCGAATTCCCGGCAGTCCGCATAACTGCCGACGGGCTTTATCATAGCGCTTCCCTTTCTTTTGGTTTCCTTGCCATTACACAGTACCAGTCATCCTCGTCTGTGTATGCGCCCCACTGCGCCGGAACCAGGCGTATTTCCACATCCGTATACCCCATAGCGCGCAGTTCTTCCAGAAGCGGCCGCTGAGACACGGGATTGTAATGTTCAATGAAATACTCTTTTTGAAAGATGCGGTTTTCTTTCTCAAATGTAAAAAGCAGATTGAAATCAATGGTCCCATCCGAATTGTGGTCCCAGACCTGTACAAGGTTGACACGGGTGTTTCCGTGAAAAGATGGGTTGTAGGTATAAAATCGCTGCTTTGTTCCGCGAATCTTGTCCCAATTCCGAAGGTCAAAATACAGATAACCGCCGGGAGCAACCAGAGCATCCATTTGGTGCAGCGTTGTGATGACCTCTTCGTTCGTTACATAGGCAAGGCTGTTTCCGGTGCTGGCAACGCAATCGAACTGACGTGTAAAATGCTTCGAGACTTCCCGGAAGTCACTGCATTGCAAATGGACAGAGTACCCCTTTGCAGTTGCTTTTTTGTCACATCTGCTCAGCATGGCCTCGCTAAGATCCGAGCCGTACAGGTCAATGCCTAAGTCCAGAACTGGCAGCGTCATATTCCCACTGCCGATGCTTACATCCAAAAGCGAGCGGACGGGCTTTCCCTTCAGGAGATACTGCCAGTGTCCTTTTGTGATTTCGTATCTGCTGTCGTTTTCCAGCAGGTCATAAATATCCGCGCGATCATACAGCTTTTCCATCTGCTTCTGTCTCCTTCTCCACCAATTCCTGAAGATTCCCGACCATCGCGTCCAGCACCTCCAGGAACCGTTCCGGATTAGCGAACATACAGGCGAAGGCCTCGTCCAGGTTTTCCCCGAAGTTCTTCGGCAGAAGCTTTGCCGTTGCCTTCAACGTGCTGTCCATGCGCTTTTCCCCCGGGTGAGTCATACGGTTCAGGGCGAAGAGAATGTCGAAATAGGATTCCAGAAATGCCGCCATCCGATGGTTGACGCTGGGCCTGTCTTCCCTGCTGACCGCCTTGCGCAGCTGCGCGTCATAGGAGGGCAGATTTCCGGTGAGCAGACGCAGATTGCGCCGGATAATATTCTGCCGCAGCGCCTCCGGGTATGGCACATCAAAGCGCTGCCGCAGGGCGGCATAGCGGCCGTCCCGGTCATAGAGAACGCGGCTGTGCAGCAGATTATGCCACATACAGGTGGTATATCCGTTTCTGGCGGAATAGCCCTCCACCACCGCTGCCACGTCCTGGGCAAAGGCATCCAGGCTACGGTAGAGAATATCTACTGGAATACCATCCTTTAACACGCAGTCATCCTCCAGTTCCCAGAAATCGTTGCCCAGCTCAATACGGTCACAGACCCGGCGGAGAAGCCCCATGCGAGCTTCCGGGGACGGGAGCTCGGTACAATAGACATACAAATCATAATCTGATTTCTGATCGTATACATCCCCTGCTCTGGAGCCGCCAAGCACCAAAGCTTCGATAGGCTCCAAGGCCTGCAATGCGATGCAAAGCTGTTCAAAAAACATCCGGATTCCTCCTCCCACTTGGATATTTCTATTATATCGAATTCAAACAAAAAAGCAAGCAGAAA
>CABQGZ010000951.1 GCA_902463835.1 uncultured Lachnospiraceae bacterium | reverse complement strand
TATACCGCGTCACCTTGCCGCTCTGGTCGGTGATCCGTGTGATATTGCCGTTGGAATCGTAGGTATACGTGTACCGGGTGGTGCTGTCCCCCGTCTCAGACTGGTAGACCTTCACCTGCCCGGAGGTGCGCCCGGTGCTGACGTGTCCATCTGCACAAAGGGATTGGCTATATTTTAGTCAATAGTTCCAACTACTGGATTATTTAGCTATCGTGATAGAAATGATGCTTTCTTGGTGTCATTGAGACTATTGGATTAAATGAACACATATTCTGAACTGAAATCATTCCCCCAGTACGGTTCAAATTTATCTGAAAGAATCAGATCGAATGATAGCAAATGAGTGAGCACACGTGAACATAGCGGATTCTTAAAATAATCTGGATAAGCATTTCTATAATTTTCGTCATGGTCCAAAGTTGTTATATCCCCAGGCGCATCTTTGGTTGGCAACCAATCCAGCCACGCAAATTTTTCAGCCTTTCCGCCCAATAATGGCTTTAAGTCTTTCGGTATATCCATGACAGGCGCATAGTTCAGTTCATTCACAATTTCGGAGCTGGGCATGGCGCTCCCCATCCAGTTGTAAAGAGCAACCAACATGGTTTCATCATAATATCCGGAATCATAAATCTTCGTAACAGGATGCTTTTCAACTCTGACAACCCGCAACAATACATACTTCATGAAGCACGGATGATTTTCCAGATTCCGCTTGTTGGAAACGATCCGATATGCAAGTAAGTCTCCCTCTTTCCATGGGCAGTGATGTACGGTTGGCTTTTTGATTTTTTTCAAAGCCGGCATTGGTTGCAGTATAACGTTGCGGAATTCCTTCAGCACCTGTTTCCGCTTTTCATAATTCTTTTCGTTACCCGCTACATTCCAGCGTTCCAAGTCCTTCCCAGCATCTAAAGCTCTCAAAGCTTTCGCTTTCACAAAATCACTCAGCCGCCCCTTCTTCCATTCAGAAAGAGCCAGTGCATACCAAAAAACTTCTTCATCCGGGCCGTGACTATTCAAAATACTGGAATAATACTTTATTAGCATGTCTTCTGCTTCGCTGTTTTCCTTTCCTGTGGCTAACAGGATACCATAGTCTCTTCGAATATCCATGGCTAAGTCATCAGAAAATATTGCTGTTCCCCATGCACTCATTTTATCCCCCTATTAAATTCATCAACTCATCTTCTGTCACACTTCCGATTATTTGTGCAATAGAACTCATATAGTCCCAGTATCCTGGCAAATTACCAACTGCAATTTCTCTTCTAGCATTATCCAAATAGCTTAATGTATAAGCAGATATTAGAACCTGCTCGGCAACTTTAGCTTCTTTAGTACTAAGGCCTGTTGCCACAACAACCATAGTATAACCTATTCTTTCCGGATGCAGAGGATCTCGTTTATGTTCGCTCATTCTTCTCACCGGATCGTTACTCCTTCCGATATATTTAACCTTTTTGTCATCATTGCCTATTAACAAATATACACTTTGATCTTTTGTGTCAGGAATATTCGGAATTGCTTCAACTTTCTCTTTTACATTTGACGCTACTTCCTCGTTGGTTTTTTCCGACTCATTCGCAACACATACAATAGTGACTACGGCAACTACTTCGATAACCAAAACTGCAACCGCTATCCAACCAGCCGGATTCCACCAGTTTGTTGCGGCAATCGCTGCTTCCGTTGCCATATGACCCGTTAGGTCAACATTATTAACCGGATTAGTGCTACAATACGCATACATATTGAAGCCAATCAAATCCCCGTTGGCATTCACATACCCATCCGCATTGAGAAACCGTCCCCACTGGGGGTTATAGTACCGGCTCTGAAGATAGTACAGCCCCGTATCGGTATCGTAGTAGTATCCCCAGTACCGGAAGGGGTTCAACGTGCGGACAATTTGCTTCTGCGCCGTGGTGGCCCCGGTGGCATACGCATAGGTGAAGTTGCCCCAGGCATCGTAGGTATAGGAGCCGATTTTTGTCCCGTCCTCGGTGTAGATGGCGATGATGTCCCCCTGCAGGTTCTTCTCAAAGTAGTAGGTGTCAAATGTATACGTTCCATAGGTCTTGTTTCGGTACTGCAACCCGATGGGAGCG
>CABQGZ010000950.1 GCA_902463835.1 uncultured Lachnospiraceae bacterium | reverse complement strand
GCAATAGATTTTCAGGGCTGCTCCGGATTGCAGCAGCCCCCATACCGTCAGCGCTCGCTGGGACCGCCGTCGGATTCCTCGAAAATCAGATCATCCAGATCTTCCAATACATTATGTGCGGCTTTCAATGTCTGTGCTCCTTTCTGAAAAAAACTATTGGACAGTATATGCCATCCCATCCAAAAAATGTGCCGAATTGTGCTTGACAATCCGAAAAATTCTCTGTAGAATAGCTATGCTTATGCCCCAATAGCTCAGCTGGATAGAGCGTCCGCCTCCTAAGGTTATCCTCGAACACCCGCCTCGGGCCTCAAGGTGGATGGTTGGAAGTACAAAAAAGATGTCACAATTTCACACGCCCCAATAGCTCAGTTGGATAGCAGCGATCGCCTCCTAAGCGATAGGTCAGAGGTTCGAATCCTCCTTGGGGTGCCAAAAAGTGCCTAGTTTTCCGAAAAAAACAAGGGAAATTAGGCACTTTTTGATTTTTTCTTATTTCAGGGAAAAGTTGGTTCTACAGGGCAATGGAGCTGTTGTTTGGGCATCTGATTCCGGAAAGAAATTTTGTGCTTTTTGGCTAACAGTGTTAGCTAGAAATGAACGATTTTGCTAACAAAAATGCCTATGTTGCTAACAAGACGCAAACCAGATGTTCTATTCTAGCTAACAAAAAAAGTGTTTGGTTCATTTTCGCCTTAGTAAAGTTCTGCTTTCTTGTAGATTTCCTGTGTTAGCAGCGTTTGACTGCTTATGTAGAAACTTCTGTGTGAGGCTCCGGTTAGGCTAACAGTTTTTGAATCAAAAAGGCGAGAAGCAAGCAATCTGCTTCTCGCCTTTTCAATATCAAACCTTATTTACAAGTACCTTCAGCAATTCCGTAGTTTGCGGGTCGGAAAGAAGTTTCATGATGATGGATAGTCGATCCTCTGTTGATTCCGGTGTTGTGGGCTGTTCTGTATTTGGCAGAGAAGGTGTGAAAGTCTCTTTCTTTTGGTAAAATGCTTGTTCCAGTCTTTGGGCGTTTTTACGTCTGTCATCATCGAGAACATGTGCATACTGCTCTGTGACCATGGTTGCCTGTGCATGACCGCTGTCTCCCTGCACCATCTTAATATCACCACCGCTTAATTTGAGCTTGTAGGTGATGCTGGAATGGCGTAAACTGTGAAAGACGACAGGGGGAAGATCATGTTTTTCTATAAGGTCTTTCAGCATATGGGTAATTACCTGGCTTTCCATAGGCCGCCCAATTGGACTGCAAAACACAAGATTATAGTCATTGTATTCGTCTCCGAACAATGATTTTTCCTCGTCCACAGTAGCCTTTCTCTCAATCAGCATCTTTGCAACGGTTTCCGGCAAGAATACTTTCCGTGTACTTGTTTCCGTTTTTGGTTTTTTGAGGACAAGTGCGGTGGTAGTTTTTCCGATTATGGCAGGAAACTGGAAAACCACATCCCTCTTATTTAGGGCAGATAACGCATCCCGGTTCACACGTTGCAGTTCCTTATTGACAAATATGAATGCCTCGCCATTTTGGATAGCGGTATCGGATATTTCAACGCAGTCCCAGGTTAGGGCAAGCATTTCTCCAATACGAAGGGAGCAGGAGAAAGCCAAGTTCATGGCCAATCTTAAAATGTCATCGTCGCATAGAGAGAGGGCTTTTTGCAGCGTTTTCATATCCCATATTTCACGTTTGGCGTGTTCCTCTTTTGGGAGCGTTGCCCGGTCACAGGGGTTTCTTTGGAGAAGGTCCCATTTGACTGCCTGATTGAAACAGCTACGGAGCAGCTTGTGAATCTCACGGACCGTATGGGCGGTAAGATACTCGTTTTGTGGCTTCCTGTGATTGGTGGCTTTGGAGCGAACCCGTAGGAGGCTCTGATAGTATTTATCCAGTACATGAGTGGAGATGTCCTTTATTTGCATTGAACCCAGCATAGGGGCAATGTAGTTCAGGTACAAACTTCGTTTGCTCTCATAGGTTGACATTGCCCAGGAATTGACACCGTAGACGCTCATGTATTCTTCCATCAGCTCGTTCAGGGTCTTAGCGGATGGAACGACAATAGTTCCTACAAATTCCTGTGCCTCAATTTCTTTCTTACG
>CABQGZ010000949.1 GCA_902463835.1 uncultured Lachnospiraceae bacterium | reverse complement strand
TTTCTCTAGTATAACGAATTTTAAAATAAAATACAATGAAAATATACAGCGAGACTGCCACCCTTTATAAACTATTCCTTTGAATCTTCTTTAAGAAACCCTATTATAAGCATAACCAGCCCCAGCATCTGTATTGCCATACTTATACAAAAATACGCCGTATCATTCTCAGATAACGCGAATATTAAGACACATATAGCAAACAACAAAAGTCCAATTCCCAGCAGTTGATATTTTATACCTTTCATTATGATATATACACCTCAAACAATTATTTTCAGCACCACTCTAATCCTCTTTATCTGATTTCTTAACCAAACTATAACACATATATTACGTTTTGTAAATAGTCGTTTGTTCAAAAACATGTTTATTGCGTACATTCTATTTTGTTGTTATATGCATTTTTTGTCATACATTTTTTTGATCGCATCCCATCACAGAACAACCATCCCGAAATTCCTTGCATAATAATCCCCCTCCATGTATAATGTTAATACAGTAAGGGGGATTCGTGCGTTATGAAAATAAATCAGTTTTTACAATTCTATGAAACCAAACCAAAGGGCTACTGTCCTTGCATCATTGATCCACAGGGCGACATCCTGGAGTGTCCTCACGGACACCTGGAGGCGCTGTTCAACTTGGACGAGGGCCACAACATGCTGGGTGAGATACCAGACAATGTGTCTCCGCTCTTTTACATGCTTCAGAAGACCGGCGCTGTGGCCGTAGACTATGAAGCCCAGATATACAGCGGCACGCTGACCGATTCCCAGCAGGCTGTTCTAAAGGAGCTGAGCCGCCTGGAATTCATCGTCTACAATCCCATGAACGTCCATGGACACATCTCACTCTATCTTCCAAAGTAATCGTCAATTCCATCTGCCATGCCTTTGGCCAGCTTGGACTGGTAGCTGTCGGTGGCCATATTCTGATCCTCGGTGGGGTTGGTCATAAAGCCCATCTCCACAATGGTGACCGGAACCTGGCACCAGTTGATACCACTCATGGTATCCGTCTCCCAGACGCTGCGCTTTTTGGCTCCGGTGGCGTCCACCATGGCGTTCAGCACACAGTCAGACAAATTCCGGCTTGTTTTGTAGAGACTGCCGTTGTAAGGATTGCCAGCAGTCTGGCAGATGGTCAGGATTCCGTTCTGGCTGCTGTCGTCGGAACCATTGGCATGAACCCGGATAAAAGCATCCGCTCCGGCGTCATTGGCCACCTGGGCCCGCTCGGCGTTACTGATGTTCACATCGTGACTGTCCCGGATCATCAGAACCTGATAGCCTCTGGCCTCCAGCTCATCCCGCAGCTTGCGGGATACGGACAGTGTCAGCTCATATTCCGCAAGACCGGTGGCCACGCCTCTTGTGCCGCTGGCTACCTTAGCTTTCATCTCGGACGCTCCCGGTCCCACCGGCTCCTTCTGGCTGTTGCCTTTGGCCTGATGTCCCGCGTCAATCACCACAAGATATCCGTTGGCCCCCGAACCGGTGGGCCTGCTCGTGCTGCCGCCTGGTGTAACAGCTACTGCCTCGGAGGCAAGTATCAGGTATTTTGAGGAGATATAGTATTCTTTGCCATCCAGCTTCACGGCGCTCCAGCTGCCGTCGTTGGCTGTCCGGGTGAATTTTGCTCGGCGGGACGCCACTTTCAAGACCTGACTGTCTGTGGAGGGCTCGGTGCGAATATTGACGTTGGCCGTGGTTACAACCTCCTCTTCGACATAAACCACCGTATCCGGATTCAAAGTCGCCGATACATGCTCCGGCTCCTGGGGCTTGGCCGGTGTCACAGTATCCCCTGGATTCTGGGGCTGTGGATCCGCTTTTTCCGGTGTGTTTCCAGGCTTGCTGTCATTTTCTAATTCGTTGTCGTTCCCCGGCTTACCATCATTTTCGTCCTTATTCCCCGCTTCCTGGCCACTCTCTATCGGATTGTTGTTTCCGGCAGGCTGATCTTTGGCGCATGCGGTGAACATGGCTAATACAAATATCAAAAGAAGTGTAATTGCCTTTTTCATTTCACCTACTCCTTCTCACTCAATATTTTCGTACAAATTTTATCAGAAGAACTACTTGTAAATTTCTATCATTTACGTTATAAT
>CABQGZ010000948.1 GCA_902463835.1 uncultured Lachnospiraceae bacterium | reverse complement strand
GCGCCACGCGGACGGTACGCTGGGCGGCATCGAATATACCATTCTGGAGCAGCCCAGAGAGCCGGAACCACCTAAACGGGAAAATCCCGTTCAGGTGGAAAATACCGCTGACGCACCTAAACGGGCTTTTCCTGAACAGGTAAAACCTGTCTTGGAAAAACCTGAACAGGAAAATCCCGCGCAATTAAATATAGAAGAACAAAGTAAAGAAGAATTAAATACGGATGTTACGAAATCCTTCCCTTCATTTCCTCATGAGGGTAAGCCTATACAGGAAAACGGAATGGAGCGGCGGGAAACATACCGAGCACAGATCATGACCAATGTGGACTATAACTATCTTGTGGGCTACACCGAGGTAGACTGCGGGCGGCTGGACGAGTTGGTGGGGCTGATGCTGGATACCGTGTGTTCCACCAAGCCCACCATCCGCGTGGCGGGAGAAGAACTGCCAGCGGAGGTAGTGCGTTCAAGGCTGCTGAAGCTGACCGGCGCACATCTGCTGTATGTGCTGGATCGGATCAACGAGAACACCACCGAGGTGCGCCATGTGAAGCAATACCTGCTGACCGCGCTGTATAACGCGCCGCTGACCATGGACAACCACTATGCCCTGATGGTGGGCCATGATCTCAGTGGTGGGAGCGGGTAGAGAAGTAGCTGTCCGGCACAAATTGCCGAACAGCTATTTTCGTAATGATTTGGTTTGGATGAGCGTCAAATGCAGAAGGCTGCGTACAGAGGGACAGATTTCAGGCCATCCTTTTCCCCGAAGTTCTTAAGGGACAGGCGTATCGCACAGGAGGGATGATAGGTGCCGATGAACAGATTGAGACTGCGGGAACGAACGTGTTCGACCTTCTTGACCTCAATGGCCATGACTTGATTTCCACTTTGCAGAACGAAATCCAGTTCGGCGGTGTTGTTGCTTTCCCAATAGTAGAGGTCATGCCCATTTGCGGCCAACTGCTGCGCCACATAGTTTTCCGTGACAGCGCCCATGAAAGTGTTCCCCTCGCCGGATAAAACGGTCTGCTGGGAAAGCCCGGACTTTGCGGTCAAAAGGCCCACGTCTCCCATGTATAGCTTAAAAGCCGACAAGTCCGCATATACAGAGATGGGTTCAAATGCCTGACTGATGCGCTGACATTTCAGCACGACCCCCGCCAGATACAGCCATTCGATGGATGCACCGAACAGGGAGGCGCTGCCGCCTTTTTGTACGACCTTGTACTGGAACTTGCGGTTGTCCTTTGCCAACTGCGCTGGAATGGAATTGTAGCAGGTGCGGATCTTCACGCTGTCGGTGTTAGTGGCGTACTTAGCCATATCTGCGATGTAGTTGTCCAGTATTTCATTCTGCACCAGAGAGACATCCAAAAAGCTGCCGCTTCTGAGAAAGGCGTTGATGCTGGCGGGCATACCGCCGATCAGCAGATACTCACGATACAGCTCAGTCGCCTCCGTGTGGAGCGCGTCAGGCAGGGCGGTCATCGTCTCAAAGGCGGAACGTATTTCAGAAGCAAGGAACTCCTTACCACGAGCCCATAGGTATTCCTCAAAATCCAGAGGATACATGGTGATCGTTTCAACCTTTCCCACAGGGAAAGAATAGTGCTGTCTGTTGATGGCGACACCCAATAGGCTGCCCGCCGCTGCAATGTGAAATTCCGGAGTTTCCTCACAAAAATACTTCAGCGATGTCAGCGCACGTTCACAGGACTGAATCTCATCAAAGAAGATAAGTGTTTCTCCTGCGATAATGCGTTCGCCGGTGGAGGCCTCCAAATAGCGCAGCAGACGCTCAGGGGCAATATTATCGTTGAAGTAGGAGGCGATGGTCAGATTCGTCTCCAGGTTGACATAGACCACGTTCTTGAATTGTTCCTCGCCGAATTTGCGAAGGATATATGTTTTGCCTACCTGTCTGGCCCCGTTGACCAATAGGGGCTGGCGCTCAGAGGACTTGTTTTTCCACGCTATAAGCTGCGCTTCGACTTTGCGTTTCATGCAGATCACCTCATTGACAGTTTAGCTTTTGCAGAACGTTAAGTCAAGAAAAATATGTAGAAGCATGATTTTTTCCCACTTAAAAATAAAACCACAGTGAAGTAC
>CABQGZ010000947.1 GCA_902463835.1 uncultured Lachnospiraceae bacterium | reverse complement strand
GTCCCGACCTGCCCCCCTGCAGGCCCGGAACAGAAAAAAGGAGGACTCCCAACATGCTGATCGGAGCAATTGAAGCAGGTGGAACAAAAATGGTATGTGCCGTTGCCGAAGCAGACTGTGCGAATACAGCAAAACAGGAAGACAACAAAGGCACGTGTGCCCAGGCTAAAATCCTGGACCGCATATCCATCCCTACTACGACCCCGAAGGAAACCCTTGCAGAGATTATAACATATTTTAAAAAGTGGGACATCAAAGCCCTAGGCATCGGCTGTTTTGGCCCGGTAGACCTGAATAAGAAATCATCCACATACGGATATATAACGAAGACCCCGAAGCTGGAATGGGCGGACTGCAACATCGTGGGCATTTTAAAAGACGCCCTGCAGGTTCCGGTGGGATTTGATACCGACGTAAACGGCGCCATCTTAGGAGAAGTGACCTGGGGTGCTGCCAGAGATTGCAGCACAGCCATCTACATCACCATCGGTACAGGAGTCGGCGTAGGCGTGTACTGCAACGGTGCGCTGCTCCACGGTCTGGTACATCCCGAAGGCGGACACATCTTACTGCGGAAGCATCCCGAGGACAACTACAAAGGACGTTGCCCCTTCCATGCCACCTGTGTGGAGGGACTGGCCTCCGGCCCGGCCATTGAGGAGCGGTGGGGCAAGAAGGCACACCTGCTGACTGACAGGGAAGAGGTGTGGGAGATGGAGGCGTATTACATTGCGCAGGCTATCACAGATTATATCGTAACTTACTCCCCGGAAAAAATCATTCTCTGGGGCGGCGTCATGCATGTGGAACAGCTTTTCCCCATAGTGCGCGGGAAAGTGAAGGAGATGTTGGCCGGTTACGTTCATCACCCCATGGTGGAAGAGCAGATGGATCAATATATTGTGCCGCCGGCACTTGGCGAAGACCCCGGAATCCTTGGCGCAGTGCGCTTAGGGATGCTGGAATTATAGGAGGCAAATATGGCATTATTGAAATTATCCCCCAGCTATAAAGACTACATCTGGGGCGGCCACCGTCTGGTGGAAGAATACAATAAGCAGTATGAGGGAGATATCCTGGCTGAGAGCTGGGAGCTGTCCTGTCATCCGGACGGCCCATCCTGGATTACAAACGGAGCTTATGCCGGAAAGTCATTAAAAGAGTATATTGAAGCAGAGGGAAACGGAGTCCTGGGCACCAACTGCAGCTGCTTCGAGGATTTTCCCATCCTCATCAAATTCATCGACGCAAAAGATAACCTGTCCATCCAGGTACATCCAGACAATACCTATGCCCTGGAACACGAGAACCAGTATGGAAAGACAGAAATGTGGTATATCATGGACTGTAAAGAAGGTGCCTTCCTCTACTACGGCTTCAACCAGGAGATTAGCCAGGAAGAATTTGCAAGACGGATCGAGGAAGACACCCTGCTGGAAGTCTTAAATAAAGTGACCGTACAAAAAGGCGATATCCTTTTCATCGAGGCAGGAACCATCCACGCCATCGGTAAAGACATCGTGATCGCAGAGATCCAGCAGAACTCCAATGTTACCTACCGGGTCTACGATTACGGCCGTGTAGGAAAGGACGGAAAAAAGCGGGAGCTGCACATCGACAAAGCCATTGCTGTCACCAACCGCACCCCCATGCTGCGCAGCAAAAGCTTCCAGCCCCACGTAGCCCAAAGCGACTACTTCACCGTAGATAAGCTCTACCTGGACGGAACCACCATGCAGAAAATGAACGGCATGGTAACTCCCGAATCCTTTGCCAGTATCATTTTCATGGAAGGAACAGGAATCATCCGGTGCGGGGAAGAAGAAATGGCATTTCAAAAAGGTGACAGCTTCTTCCTACCAGCCGGAAGCGCTTCTTATGAGGTAGAAGGTATCTGCCAGGCCCTGATAACTACAGTCGGAAAATAATAAAAAATATCACCAGCCAGTAAAGCAGCTTGGGATACATAACTATCATTAGCCAGTAAAGTAGCCCCGGATGCAGGGTACAGCCACATCAGACCCTTGCAAGACGTCGGCACTTAGCGAGCGGGCCATGATATGGCCTGCGAGGTTAGTGTCCGCTACGTCTGTGCACGGAGCGAGAGCGCGTCTG
>CABQGZ010000946.1 GCA_902463835.1 uncultured Lachnospiraceae bacterium | reverse complement strand
AAGAAGTAAGCCGTAGATCAATGGGAACTGTACATACAGGGTCAGCAAGAAATGACTATATTTATCATGTGGCGGGAGTACGTTTGCGGGAGTAACTACATAAAGCGCACAAAGCAGCGACATAACATACGGAATAAAAAGGATACAGAATCCAGACAGCGCGCAAGCTGCCCATTTAATACTCAAATACTTTTGCTTTGAAATTCGAGGAAGTGTATAAACAATAAAGCGGTCGCGCCGTTCATAATAGAGCTGCCAACACACTGGTATCGTAACGAACAAGGGAAAGAGCAATGCAATATATTCAGTTCCAATTTCCCATGCGTCGATATGGAAATAAACGGTATAGTCTCTTTGGAGAACGCAGGTAAGGATACAGGTCAGTACGGTCAATATCGCAGTTGTGGTGATGACAGGTTTGAAAATTTTGCCAAGTTCTAATTTCAAAAGCCGCAGCATAGAATCACATCCTTTTGAACTAATTTTACCTATCCTCACAAGTATGTGCAAGTCAGATGGAACAAACAAGGGGTTTAAGGGAATGAAATCCCCGAAACCCCTTGCTTGTTACTTCATGAAATCAAGGCACCGATGGTCAAATAGTTCTGCCCGTTTTTCTCCTCGTTTTTAACAATGATTTTCCCGCCGTGCTGCTCTACCATTTTGCGAACATTAGATAGTCCATATCCCCGGCCCTGATCCGCCTTTGTTGACCAACCGCGTCTAAACATTTCTGTCATTTCCGTTCGAGAGATTGGTGGACAAGGGTTTGATACCAGAAGCAAAAGAGCGTTCACCTCGTCCTCGGCTTGAAGATACACGGTATCTCCGTCGGATGACGCCTCTAAAGCGTTATCCAATAGAATTCCAAGTAAATCGATCCAGTCACTCTCGGATAAAGAACGATGCAAAAATGAACCGGCGATGGATATTTGGAGTTGGATATGCTGCATCTGTGCTTGCATTATTTTCCCAAATAGCATTCCGCACAGCACTTTGCTGTCGCACTTTAATAACTCACGATCTGAGGGATTCAAGCTGATTTGTCCGGTCAATTCTGTAATTTTTGCTTTGGCCTCGTCCAGCGTTCCCGTAGTCATCACTGCTGCTGATATTGCCATCATGCGATTATTGTACTCATGCTGTTGGGCTCGTACAGACTCCACCAATTCTTCCACCATAGGAAGATATTGCTCCAACAGGCGGCCTCTGCGTTGAAATTGGATGCGGCTCTGATCCCAAAGAAGAACCATGCCGTCTATCAAAACCAATAATGCCAAAAGAGTTGCCATGATTGGAAGCCACAGATTTGTGCGCAGCAGGTCTGCCTGCCATACCCGCCAGGCAAGCAACAAGATGAGAAAAGAATTTCCAATGATAATGCAGAGCGGTGTATCGCCTTCTTTTAGCTGTTCTCTTATCCAACGGAGCAATCCAGTTCCCCACAGAGCCGCCCACAAAAGGAGCGAAAGCATACGTACCCCATATACAGGCCAAAAACCGACGCTCAGATCAAGTAGTCCAAGTACAACAAAGCACACTTCTCTCAGAAGCAGGAAAAGCGCAAATTGCATGGTAGTTCCCCAAAAGATATGTGCTTCTCCCGAATCAAAGCAAACACTATTCAAAAGGAGTACGGCTAAAAGCAGGAATAATACAAAAACGAAATTGTCCAGCGGGACAACAACATAGGCAACAGGATCTGTGCTGTATCCTGTAAGGCGGGATAGTAGGCATATAACAAAATTCCCGGCAAGCACGCAGTTCCTCAATCGTCCTTGCCAGCCAAGCGTTCCAAATACACAGGCACTCAAAAGGGCAGAATCCAAAAATACTTGAACAAACAATTCGACTCCCATCATAAAGCTCGCTCCCTCAAGTTGTGCTGGTACTTTTCTCCAATAGGGATAGTCTCTTTACAATCTTTCAGCCACAGCTCTTTTGCACCTTTGTCGATTTTTTTGATGAATACCGGATTGATTAAAAAACTTTTGTGACATTGAATCAGATTATCTTTCCCTGCTAACTCCAGCAATCGCATCAGGCTGTAACCAGAAATCTGGTCTGCCAGATCTTCCCCTTGTGAGATACTATGAATGACAAGCCGTTTTCCAAAAGATT
>CABQGZ010000945.1 GCA_902463835.1 uncultured Lachnospiraceae bacterium | reverse complement strand
TTCAATCCCTGTGATATATTCGCTGTTTACCGCTATTTGGATATTATAGGCCGGTTTTAATTGCCCGTTTCTCATGTGGTCTTCCTTCATCCGCATGAAGGTCGCATCCGTGTCCGTTTTGGCGTAGCTGTTTCGTCCTTCTCCCATAATGTCCAGCTGCCGCTCATACTGCGTCCACCGCTGGCGTAGTGCATCCAGCTTTTCCCATTGATGCTGTTTGTCTGTTTTGCGCTTTCCTTTTCCATAGACAAATGCAATATTTTCTTTTGCTTTTAAGAGGTATTCCTCTAATTGCTCTGGTTTTGTATAGCCTGTTTCTTCTAAAACAGCCTGCTTTACTTTTCCCAGATTCTTCTCCACTGTGCCTCGCCAAGCAAATGTATATCTGCCTGCCCGGCTCTCGAGCTTTGTCCCGTCTATGAAAACACTTTTGTGGTCTACTTCTCCTTGCGTCTCCAAACAGGATACATACTGGTTGAACAGATCTTCTACCGCCTCTGAGCATCTGCCCGTCCGAAAGCGAGAAAAAGTAGCATGATCCGGTGCCTTCTGATTTTCCAGAAGCCACATGAAGTCCACTCGATATTGACAGGCTTCTTCCAGCTTTCGGCTGGAAAAAATGCCGCATTGGTATCCGTAAGCCATTACCTTGAATATCACTCGCGGGTCGGTGACCGATTTTCTTCCTCTGGAAGAATACGCTGCGTACAGTTTCCTGTAGTCCAGTTCCTCAAGCTGGGCGCTGGTCTCTCGGACGGGTGCATCCTTTGGCAATTTAATTTCACTATTCAGTATGATTACCAGTTGATTATTCTCCTCCGGTACGCTATACTGTCTTTGCGTTTTAGAGTTTTTCATGGTAGTTTAATTCTAACGCAAAAAATCACATCAGCCAACCCTTTTTGGGATGGTCGATGTGGTTTTTTTATTGGGCGTTTTTTGCAACACGCCCTTTCTTTTGCCCATCTATCAAAAGTTGTAAATCCGGATTTTGCACATTGGTATTTTTTCCTCGTATTTGCTACCATATATGCGATGAGAAGCAACAGAGTTATGACTTCAAACCATCTGAAAATGAATTGGAGGGACACATATGGAAATCACCTATACACTTGTCGGGGACTACTATCACCCCAATCTGGCTGCACCGGAAAGCCCCAAGGTAGGCCGTTGGGGAATGCTGCGCTTCAACTATTTAAGAAAACATCATGAGGCACTTTATACCATCATGCTTATGGAGAACACGCTGAATCCCCATCTGGAAGAAATTGACCACCAGGCGCAGGAAATGGAGCAGCGGCTTATTTCCCAACTGGCACAGCAGGAAGGCGTTACCGAGCGGCTGAAAGCAGAACACCAAATGGAATGGGTTGCCCGGATGAACAGCATTCGGAATCGGGCCGATGAGATCGTTCTGAATGAACTGATTTACGCCTAGAACACGGACCTTTATGAAAAAACGACAGACAGATTGGCATTTGCTCCAGTCTGTCTGTCGTTTCTTTTTTTGTATCTGATATTCCTATCAAAAAAGCTCCTTGTTCTTCTGCCCCAGCAGAGACTTCAAATCCACCACCGAAACCGTGTCCAGGTTCCGGAGCTGCTCTACATAATTGCAGGCTCTGCCAGCTGAGAAAAGAAAATAGATATTCTCGTAAAATGGACGGACCGCAGTCGTTGCAGCCTCTATCCTTTGAAATTCAGCTTTGGGAAAGCCCTCGCGAATATCATCCCAAATCTTTACATAGATTGTGTGATCTTTTGTTTCCTGCACATAATCAAAGCGAACGCCATTGACTGTTACATTCTGCTGCTTTGGGTCATCAAAACGTAAAACTTCATCCCAGTAATAGTCGCCGTAGTTTTTCTTCATCCACTTCCAGCATACCGTTTTGAAATATTCCGCAACAATTGAGTGGTCGATATCATTTGCCAGCAGCTGCAAACAGTCCCCCTCAAGTGGTTTCAGGCGGCATCCTTGAGACGGAAACACATACCGAAACCACGTTTTCCAATAGCCGCCTTTGGGATAGTAGTGCGTGCGAACGTGGCCAGCGGTATCTTTCCTTTGCACTGTTTCCAAAAGTCCGGCTTTATCCAAGACTTTCAAATACTTATCGCA
>CABQGZ010000944.1 GCA_902463835.1 uncultured Lachnospiraceae bacterium | reverse complement strand
AAGGCAATACCCTGGTTCCCAATCAGGTATCCTTAGGACTGGGCGACTATGCCAACGCAGAGACCCGGGCAATCCCCAATATGTGGGCAGGCGCATATGTGTGCCGCCAGGCAGACATTGGCGACTATACCTACTTTACCTCATTGACCTGGATCACGGAATGGTCTACGACCTTTAACAATGAGGTGCGCCGTGGAAATATGACATTGACAGATTTCAATACTGCGAAAAAGGCGGCGGCAGATACCAGCTTAAAGGGTATGCGTATCCGGATCCTTGGGAGGTAATCACCTTGAAGAAAACAGAGAGAACTGTAACAGAAACCAAAAAAAAGCGTTGGAGCAAAACGGAGAAGATTGGAATGACCGTGGCGGTCATTCCGTTGATCGGCTTTATCATTTTCTCGGGATTTCCGCTGATCATCTCCTTTATAGGATTGTTCTGCAATGTGGACCTCTATGATCTGAGCAACATCCATTGGAACAATTTTGAAGGCTTCAAATCGGTATTTATTCCCGGCCATGCGTTCGACCTGTTCTACTTTGATGTGGGAAAATATTTCTATAAGGCAGTATTGATCACGCTTTGGATCGCATCCACACAACTGATCACACTGTTGATCGCGCTGGTCATGTCTGCGCTGCTGCGGAAGAAGATGTGGGGCGGCAAGGTGTTTCAAGTGTTGTTTTTTGTACCGTATATCTGTTCTACTGTCGCGGTATCTCTGATGTGGCGCTGGGTGTTTGACTGGAAGGGCGGTATCTTAAACAGTGTGCTGGGAACCGATATCGAATGGCTGAACGATCCGAAATTCATGACAATATGTATCATTATGGCAGTAATCTGGTCGGCGCCTGGATACGGGATCGTCATGTACAAGGCAGCCTTTTCCAATATCGACAATGCCTTGTATGAGGCAGCCCAGATTGACGGCGCCAACGCATGGCAGCAGTTCCGGCAGGTAACTATGCCGGGGATCGCGCCCACTACCTTTTATTTGCTTATGACCGGTGTAGGTGCGGGCTTGCTTACCTATGACCTGGCCGCACTGGTGATTCCGGATGCCTGGGGCTCTCCAGGCGGAAATGGGAATATGGGATTGACATTGATGCGCCTGGTCTATTATCTGATTACGAACTCTACGACCTCGGACGCCAACGGCGTGAGCTATATGGTATCCTGCGCGTGCGTGATAAGCTGGCTGCTCTTTATTGTGACAGGTTCGCTCTCCATGCTCCTGTTCAAAAAGAGAGAAAACAGTTTAAAGTAAAGGCGGTGCGAGCATGAGAACAAATAAGAAAGTAAGAAAAAAGAGAAAGATCACACTGGGTATTGTGCTGAAATACATCGTGCTTATTCTTTATACGATGTTTCTGTTCCTGCCCTTTGCGACCATATTGATCACCTCCTTTATGCCCAGCGGAGAGCTTGCGACAACGGAAGGATTTCTGTGGTGGTCGAAAAATGCCAGCCTGGATGCGTATAAGACGGTCTTTGCTGTGGACAAATATAAGGAACTCACCGGTCTGCCGGGACTTGTGCTGGGATTTATGAATACCATGTGGATGACACTAATTCCGCTTGCGGTCGGTATGACGGTTGCCGGTATGTCGGCATTTGCTTTTTCCAAGATCGATTTTCCGCATAAGGAAAAACTATTCCATTTCATGGTTATATTGTCTATGATCCCGCTGGGAGCTTTCAGCCTGATCTCCTATGTGTTCTTCTCCGGTATCGGCTGGACGGGGGAGCTGGGATTTCTGCCCATTGTGGTTCCGGGGATGTTCGGCGGTATCGGGATGGTGTTCTTTCTGCGGATGCAGTTCGATGGGATACCGACGTCCCTGATCGAAGCGGCGCAGTTGGATGGAGCAGGTTTTTTTCGAACCTTTTTCAAAGTGATGGCTCCCATAGCGAAGCCTGCCTTTATGGCTCAGTTCATTCTGGCGTTTGTCGGGGGATACAATAACTATATGCAGCCGTTGCTGTACCTTCAGAATCAGCCAAAGTATGTAACGCTCCAGTTGTATTTAAGTCAGGTCACAACACTGTTTCCAAGCGTGGGCAGCGAGAATATCTATTGCGCAGCTGCAATCCTTGGAATACTGCCTTTGCTGCTGAT
>CABQGZ010000943.1 GCA_902463835.1 uncultured Lachnospiraceae bacterium | reverse complement strand
TATCAATACATCCCCTAGCGGGGCAACCGCAAATTGGGCGTCCATCGCAGCATTTACAAAGAACATGGCCCAGAGCCTGAACGAGGTGCTGTATCAGGCCAGCTACTACGGCAACAAAGGCTGGGGCAGCACGGACGTGACCGGTGCGCAGATGACCCTCACCCTCACCGGTGATTGCGTGGATGGAGACGCCGCCTGCGAGTACCTGTTATCCGATGAGGTGATGTACGGTCTCGGAGCCGCCAGAAAGACCCATCTGAAATTAAAGAAGGGCACCAAGGTTATCATCTGGCCTGTGACACTGGCGAATATCACTCCGGCTTACGGCGACAGCAACCAGCCCAACGCACTGACCGTTACCATCCATGGAAACGGTAAGCCCAGCATCACCACAGAAACCGCGTAAGCTTGTGCGGTGGGAATGTAAGCAGAAAAGGGCTAAGAAAAATTAAGAAGCGAGTGGGCTGCCAGCAAAGAGGAGCAGGTTTCACAGTAAATCCAGTTCCCAGGGAGCTCACTCAAAACCAATCAGGAGGATAGAAATGGCATATCAGGCAAGAAGGAAAGAAGTATACGAAGAAGAATTTCAGCTTGTGAAAGCAGATGGGACAATCGCGCATACCCTGCATGTCTCTTTGGACGCGGACAGCGTAGTGCGCAAACTAAGTGAGAAGTACCTGGAATTGGTCCATGCTATGCAGGAGGTGCAAAGCATTCAGAAATCCGATTCTCAGGAAGAGCTGGCGAAAGGACTTGACGTCTTAGGTGAGGCGATCGTTTCCCTGCTGGAGGCAGTTTTTGGCGAGGCAGACACGAAGACCATCGTCGTCTTCTACGACAACCGGTATATGGAAATGTGCCAGGAGGTGGTACCTTTTATCACCCAGGTAGTGATTCCCAAGGTGCGGAAGATTTCCCAGGAAAACAGGAAAGCGCTCCTGTCCGAGTACGGCAAACGTCCGCGTCGGAAGGAATAGCAGAAGGAAGTGAAACCATGGGAACACTGTTGGAGGATGTGGGCAATATCGTTGTATTTCATGGAAAAAGATACCGCGTGGATACAGCTTATGACACGGTTCTGCTGCTGCAAAAGCTCTACGGAGAGAAGCGGCTTGGCGCCGCCGATAAGGTGGCCGCAGCGCTGAAGCTGCTGGTGAAAAATCACTGGAAGGTGCGTCTGCTGTCAAAAATGGAGCAGGTCAGACTTTTGGAACGGATCACCCAGGAAAAGATACAGCTTCCCAGACGCCCGCAGGTGGGACCGGCCAGGAAACTGCTGGATTTTGAACTGGATGGCGATTACATCTACGCCTCCTTCCGGCAGGCTTACGGAATGGATCTGCACCAGGAGCGGGGCAGACTGCAATGGCGCAGCTTTTGCCAGCTGTTGGACGGACTGCCGGAGAAGACGAAGCTTCGGGAGGTCATGCGGATCCGGGCCATGGACATCCCGGAACCCACCCGCTACAACCAGAAGGAGCGGCAGAACATCATGCAGCTGAAAGCATATTATGCGCTGCCGGTGAAGGGACATGGCGGCCAGAAAGGCCTGGATATGCTGTTTTCTGCCTTGGAGAGGATGGCAGGCTGATGCAGGAAGAAAAGAAAAAAGTGAAATGTCCCCACTGCGGGCACCCCATCAATGTCTTTCAGTCAAAGGATGCCAGGTGCAGGGGTATATTTTTAAAATGTAAAAACAAGGATTGCAGAAAGGAATTTGAAGTGAAGATTGAATGATCTGTCATGGTTCTATTTCAAAGAATAGGGACCTGGCGGATCAGGAAGAAGAGAGACGTTGTGCCGATGTGCCTGTCTGAATAGAAAAGGCAGGTGTATGTATGGCAGAGAAGAAAAATGAGATTGAGGTAGTCAAAATCAAGGTGGACTACGAAGAGGCCCAAAATGATCATAAAACTTTTGTGAAAGCAATAAAAGAAAAGCTTACAAATGCTTTTACAGAGGTGAGGACGGAAACGTCAAAAGTTTTGGAGGAACTTGAGGGAAAATGGAAAACCACTTCGGAAAAGATAAATAGCAAGTTGGTATCCGATGTAAAGAAATCTTTTACAGAAGTATCCACAGAGTCGGACAAACGGAAAGAATTACCTGAAAAGATGAATAGTGAGG
>CABQGZ010000942.1 GCA_902463835.1 uncultured Lachnospiraceae bacterium | reverse complement strand
ATCTCTGCAAATACGTGAGCTTCCAGGCGGGACTGCCCTATTATGTTGTGGCCACGGCGCCGTCCATGGATGGCTATGCCTCCAACGGTGCAGCCATGATCATGGGCAATATGAAGGTGACCTACAATGCCCATGTGCCGGAGGTTATCATCGGAGATACCGATATTCTGAGCCAGGCGCCCATGGAGATGATCCAGGCCGGCTACGGCGATATCCTTGGAAAATACTCCTGCTTAAACGACTGGAAGCTGAGCCATGTGGTAAATGAGGAATATTTCTGTCCCGAAGTCTATCAGCTGACTTATGACATGCTCTTAAAGACTCGTGATCTGGGCGGAAAGCTTCAGGAGCGTGACGGGGAGGCAATCAAGACCCTGATGGAAGCTCTGGTGGGGGTGGGCATCGCCATGGCCTATGTGGGCAATTCCAGACCCGCTTCCGACAGTGAGCATCACCTGTCCCATTTCTTCGAGGTGGTTGGGCTTCTGAACGATGAACCATATCTTCCCCATGGAATCGACGTAGCTTATTCCGCCGTGTACACACAGCGGCTGCGGGAACAGCTTCTGGCAGATAAAATGCGGAATAAAGAGATGACAGAGAAGACGGAACAATTGCCCGAAAATAGCGCGCATGCAGAAAAATATTGCTTCCCATGGGGAAAGTGGGAGGAGAAGATCAAAAAGGTGTACGGCAAAGCGGCAGATGGAGTGATCGCGCTGCAGCGTAAGCTGGATTGGTACAGTGTGGATCGCCGTGGCATTTATCGAGAGAAATGGGATGAGATTCAGGAAATATTAAAGGAAGTTCCGTCCTCTACAGAACTGACCGGATATTTGAACAGCGTAGGTCTCAATCTGGAACAATTCGAGCAGCTGTACGGAGAAAAAAAGATTGCAGATGCTATAAAATATGCCAAAGATCTGAAAGACCGTTATTCCATTCTTTGGATGTACTATGATTTTTTATTTGCAGTTTCGCACACTTTATGATACAATTGCCTGGAGTCTTAGCGCTGAGGAGCGTATGTACGATTCATCATCGCTAATGAAAGAATTGGAAGAGAAAGGCAGAAAAATCATGGCAGTGATAAAACCATTTACCTGTATCCGTCCAGCCAGGGAGAAAGCAGCGCAGATTGCAGCCCTGCCCTACGACGTGTACAACAGAGAAGAAGCAAAGAAGGAAGTGGAGCGGGAACCACTTTCCTTTTTGCGTATTGACCGCCCGGAGACGCAATTTCCGGACGATATGGATATGTATGCAGAGGAAGTATACCAGAAGGCCCACGATATGCTGTGGCAGATGGTGGGGAACGGCGACTTTGTCACAGACGAAAGAGAGTGCTACTACGTCTATGAGCTGACCATGAACGGCAGGGTTCAGGACGGCCTGGTTGCCTGTGCCGCCATCGATGACTATCAGAGCGGCGTCATCAAGAAGCATGAGAACACCAGAGCGGAGAAGGAGCAGGATCGTATCCGCCATGTAGATACCTGCAGCGCCCAGACCGGCCCGATCTTTCTCGCCTATCGGGCAAAGCGCGTGGTGGATGATATCATAGCCCGGACAAAACAGCAGGAAGCATTGTACGATTTTACCTCCCCGGACGGAATCCGGCACCGTGTATTTGTAATCGCCAAGGAGGAAGAGGTTCTGGCCATTCGGGAAGCCTTCGCCGGGACGGAGGAGATCTATATCGCGGACGGCCATCACCGGGCGGCATCCGCTGTGAAGGTAGGCTTAAAGCGGCGGCAGGAATGCCCGGATTACACTGGAGCGGAAGAGTTCAATTACTTCCTTTCTGTACTTTTCGCTGACCAGCAGCTGATGATCATGGATTACAACCGGGTGGTGAAGGATCTGAACGGCTGCACACCGGAAGCGTTTTTGGAAAAAGTAAAGGAGCGCTTTGATGTGACGCCGCTTGGCGGGGAGGCAGCACATCCCGGCCAAAAAGGGGAATTCACCATGTTCCTTTTGGATCAGTGGTATCTGTGCCGGATCCGCAAGGAGGATGAAAGCGGCGATCCTGTGAAGGGACTGGACGTATCCCTGCTGCAGGATCTGCTCCTGGAACCGGTTCTTGGCATCGAAGATCCCAAGACAGACAGCCGTATTGACTTTGTGGGCGG
>CABQGZ010000941.1 GCA_902463835.1 uncultured Lachnospiraceae bacterium | reverse complement strand
ATGGGTTCTGGGGTCGGAAGCGTCGCCCAGATTCTGGCCCACCACGTACAGAACCACGGTGATGATGGAAGCAATGGCCACGGGGCTCCAGAACTCCATCTGCCAGCCGGGGGTGACCATGGCGGCTTCCGCGGCGTAGATCAGACGGCCCAGAGACATCTCGCTCATGCCCATGCCGATGTAGGACAGGAACACCTCATAGGAGATGTAGCTGGGCAGCTCGGTGGCCAGCAGCGTCACGATGACAGAGGTCATAAAGGGCAGGATGTTCTTGGTAGCGATCTTGAAAATAGAGGTGCCCAGGCAGCGGGAAGCCAGATTGTACTCCCGATCCCGGATGATCAGCACCTGGGTACGGATAAAATAGGCAATGCTCAGCCAGCCAACCACCGTCAGTGCGAACACCATGGTCCAGAAGGTGGGCGAGAACAGCATGGACAGAACGGAGATGATCAAAATCATGGGCACGTTGCCGATGATGGTATAGACCTCCATCATGACCATATCCACCTTCTTGGAGAAGCCCCACACGGCGCCCAGCATGACGCCGATGGTCATATTGATGGCGGCGCAGATGAACGCCAGGGAGATGGAGATACGGGAGCCGTTCCACACGGCATCGAAGGTGGACTCGCCGGAGGCGCCGGAGCCCAGGATCCATTTCAGCTCATGGCCGAAATAATCCAAAGCCTGGGCAGGTCCCAGATGCTTGGCGTTGGGATCCAGCAGGTTTGCGTAGGGGTCGTAGCTTGTAACAGAGGGATAAATGTAGGCAAACAGGATCACGAACAGCAGAAGACACAGGGCGATGATGTTCACCTTTTTCCGGAAGAACACCCGAAACACGGACTTCCAATAGGAATACCTGGGCGCAGCGATCTTTTCGGACTCCGCGTCGGAATGGGATACGGGAGCAAACAGCTCTTCGTCGGTATACTGATTCAAATCTTCATGCATATTGCTCACCTACCCTTGGAAGTAAAGGAAATTCTGGGATCCACCAGAGAAATGAGGATATCGCCCAGGATATTCGAGATTACCGTCAGTATGGCGTAGAACAACGTCACGCCGACGATCACGCCATTGTCGTACTTGTTGATGGCCTGGGTCAGCAGGTTGCCGGCGCCGGGGACGGAATAAATACGCTCGGTGATGATGGCGCCGGTCATGGCAAACAGCAAACTGCTGGGAATGCCGTGGACAATGGGAATGGCGGCGTTCTTCCAGATGTGCTTGGTGAAGATCTCGTTTTCACTGAGGCCGCCGGACCGGGCGAACTTGACATAGTCGCTGTTCATCTGGTCGATCATGTAGCGGCGCATCCACTTCATCAGGTTGGCAATGCTGGGAAGCGCCAGGGAGATGATGGGCAGCACATACATGGCCTTGCTGTTGGTATCCATATCGAAGGAGGTGGGCAGCTTGAAGACGCTGCCGCCAATGGCCTTGAACAGGAAGATATAGGCAAGGCTGGGCACGGCGATAATGAACATGATATAGAACGTGCCGATTTTATCCAGCAGGCCGTCCTTATAGCGGGCCATCAGCAGGCCCAGGGGCAGACCCAGGACATAACTGAGGATGGTTGCAATGACGCCAATGACAAAGGAGAAGCCCATCTTGGACATATTGTTCTTATGGGTAATGGTATTGGTGTAGTCGTCCACAAACCTTGTGGCGTACATAGCGCTCTGTTCCAGAGAACCGGCCACATAGGTAGCTGTATGCAGGTCATCCGCACTCTTCTCGGAGTGGCCCGTGGGGAAGATCACATCCTTCAGAATGTACGAGCCCTGAGAGGTGGTCATGGTCTCGAAAACGTCAATTCCCCGGTTCACCGTGTAGCTTTCGCCCAGATGCAGCGTGGCGAAATTCTGATGGATAAAGGGGAAAGAATTGTCGAAGTAAAGCAGATATTTGTGCATGGTACCGTTGCCAATAATGGCGGGAGAGAACTTCGTTCCGCCGTAAACGGGATCATACAGAGTAAAGGTAATCGTCCGGGGACCAATGTCCGTGGCTTCGTCCACATAGTGAACATTGTCAAAGAAAATCAGGTCCGCGAAGTAGCTGACAACTCGCTTAATGAGCGGACGATCACGGGTGGCATAAATCACTGCCTGACCGCCGTCCTTGAC
>CABQGZ010000940.1 GCA_902463835.1 uncultured Lachnospiraceae bacterium | reverse complement strand
CATTTTTTTCTCCCAGGAGGAATTTCATATCCTGGAAGGGGTGGGGGACAATTTTGGATATCTGGACATTCAGATGCAGCTTAACAATATAGCGCTGTACGTGCAGCAGGTGGAACAGAAAATCTCAGAGGCGCAGGGAGAGCTGGCGGTGAAGCAGAAGCTGTATCAGTATCTTTCTGTCATGTGCGGGCTGTTTGTCATCCTGCTGTTGATCTGACCAAGGAGGGCGATATGAGTATTAATCTGATTTTTAAAATAGCGGCGGTGGGAATTCTTGTGACAGTGATCAGCCAGGTGCTAAAGCACAGCGGGCGGGAGGAGCATGCTTTTTTGACCAGTCTGGCGGGGCTTTTGATCGTTCTTTTCTGGATTGTTCCATACATATACGAGTTGTTTGAAACAATCAAGACGCTGTTTGCACTGTAGGAGGCTGTCATGGATATGATTAAGATCGCAATGATTGGCCTGGCAGCGGTACTGCTGGCGCTCCAGATGAAGGCGGGGAGAAAAGAGTACGAGCTTCTGGTGACCATGGGAGCCTGTCTGTGCATCCTTTTTTTTCTGATCTCAAAGCTGGAACTTGTGCTGGGAGCCATAAACAGAATGCAGGAATATATCCGTATCGACTCCAAATATGTGGCCATTCTGATGAAGATGATCGGGATTACGTATGTGGCGGAATTCTCCTCCAATCTCTGTAAGGATGCGGGTTATCAGGCGGTGGCAGGACAGATTGAGATGTTCGCAAAGTTGTCCATCTTAGTGATCAGCATGCCGGTATTATTGACGCTTCTGGAGACGATCAGTCAGTTTTTGAAATGAGGAGGCGTGTATGGAGAAGCTTATTTTAAAACGAATGAAAGGATATCGGTTCCTGCTCGTTGTGCTGTGCGTGGCGGGAATGTTGTTTGGCTGTGCCGTAAGGGTGTGCGCAGCTGGAAGCAGCGAAAAAGAGAACACGACAGTGGGAATGGGTGAGGAAGCAGAAGGTGATATAACTTCTATACTGGATGAAGTCGATTTTTCCCAGGTGGATCAGCTGCTGGAGGAACAGGACGTTGCTCTGAACTTTGATTTCCGCGGGCTTGTGGAAAAGCTGATCTCGGGGGAGGATATCGACAAGCAATGGCTCTTTGACACGATCCGGGATGTTTTTTTTCAGGAGATCAGCCAGAGCAGAGGATACATGATTCTGCTGGTGGCAGCCTTTGCCCTATTATATAATTTTGCTAATGTATTTGAAAATGCGGCAGTGACAGATATCAGTTTTTACATTGTATACATGATACTCCTGGCTTTATTGATGAAATCCTTTTTGCTGATGAGTGGAATCTTAACAGGGACGCTTCATACAATACTGGGATTCTTAAAAGCTCTGTTGCCTTCCTTCTGTCTGACCATGGTATTCTCCACCGGCTCCGCCACAGCCATGGGCTTTTATCAGCTGACGCTGCTTATGATCTTTGTGGTGGAGTCAGTGCTGACCTATCTGGTGGTGCCTGCAGTCCATATTTATATCCTGCTGGAGCTGTTGAATCATCTGACAAGAGAAGAAATGATCTCGAAGATGACGGAACTGTTGAAAACTGTTGTGGAATGGAGCTTAAAATGTCTCTTTACGCTGGTCATAGGAGTGAATGTGGTGCAGGGGCTGCTGACACCGGTGATCGATGGATTGAAGACCAGCACCTTTGCCCGGACAGCCAGTATGCTTCCGGGGGTCGGAAATTCCTTTTCTGCGGTGACGGAGATTATGGTAGGCTCGGGAATCGTAATAAAAAATGGGGTGGGAGTGGCCGGTATGCTTTTGGTTATCGCTTTGTGTGCAGGTCCTCTTGTGAAGGTGGGAATACTGACACTGCTCTATAAGCTGTCAGCGGCGGTGGTACAGCCCATTGCCGACAAACGGCTGGCGGGCTGTATCAGCGGCATGGGGGAGGGGGCCGGGCTGTTCGGAAAGATACTGATCACAGCGGATGTGATGATACTTTTGACCATCGCGCTGATTACAGCTGCGACCACCTGGAACCGCTGATACAATGCATGCCGGAAGTAGAAAGAACCGATAGCAGAAAACTGGTGGCGGCAGATAGAAGCCGGGATACAGACAGGAAAGGAAGAGCTGGATGGGTGGGATTTA
>CABQGZ010000939.1 GCA_902463835.1 uncultured Lachnospiraceae bacterium | reverse complement strand
ACACTGTGGAGCACATGGATGGAACGAAATATAACTTCATCCCCAAAAAACAACAATAAATTGTCTCTCGTTGCGCGAAAGAGAATTATCACCCAGATATACAGAGGGCTATCCTATATTCACAGCAAGGGCTATCTACATCGGGACATAGGTATATGCAATGGATACAACTTGACAGGAGAGCCAATATCAGATATACTGCATTTAGCACTCTTGATTGGCGAGTGCTAAATGATTCGGGACTATCTCTCTTATTTTTCGCAAGATGCATAGTTATTTCTACATTTAAGAGGGATACATGCTCTATATTCCCTAAACGTCCAAAATAGGATGTTGCTGTGACATTCAAGATTAACTCAGGACTCATGCTTTGAAAGGACGCCGTATGGAACTACATAATATTGGCATTGCACTATCTGGTGGGGGTATCCGGGCTACAATTTTTCACCTTGGGCTTTTTAAGTGGCTGGCTGAGAACGGATTGCTGGAAGAAGTAAAACGGATTTCCTCGGTTTCTGGTGCCAGCCTTTGTGTTGGATTGATTTATGCACATAATGATTTGACATGGCCATCGAGCAAGACATTCCTTTCCACCGTCCTGCCCTCGATTGAGAGAGTCATATTGGCCAATGACATACAAACATCTGCCGTGCTGCGGCTTATTCGTTCCCCATACTACTGGAACAAAAAGCCTAACGTCATTGCGAGACAGTTGGAGCACCAATGGGGCATTCATGGGTCTTTGGCTGATCTCTCAGGGGACGTTGCTTGGTATACCAACTGCACTACTTATGAAACTGGAAAGCGCTTCCGGTTTTGCAAGGAAAATATGGGCGATTATAAAATTGGGTACGTGGAGCATCCTGATATCCCTCTGTCCCATGTCATGGCCGCATCGGCTGGATTTCCCGTCTTGATTGGGCCCTATTGCCTGTCTACAGGCAGATATAAGTGGAGTCCATCCAAATATTCCAGCGCGGATTATTCTGCCCCCGATAAAATCATTCACTTATGGGACGGCGGCGTCTATGACAATCTGGGGTTGGAGTCAATATTTACGCCGAAAAACGCAGGCACTTTGAAAGACAACTTGGATTACATGATTGTCAGCAACGCCTCTGCGTCAATTGGCCCTTGTCGACGACATGCAGGCTTCACCTATTCTAGTCTGAGGCGTTTGTTGGATATTTCTATGGATCAAGTCACATCCTTGCGGAACCGCATGGTGATGGATTTCATTATACGGACCAAACAGGGAATGTACTTGAAAATAGGCAGTAGTGCGGAAAAGATTACTTCGGACAGCAAATGCCCCGATGACTTGAGAACACATTTATTGCAGGAATGTCTGTCCACATCGGATTCAGAAAAAGCTATGAATTACAAAACAACCCTCCAGAAGCCCAAAGAATCCGATTACCGACTATTACTGCGCCATGGATACGAAGTGGCAAACTGTACTTACCTTTGCTATCAAAAATAATCTTAGGCCAAGAATATCTATTGGCAGAAGGGAGTCATTATGGGCCAGACAATTACATTTTTTCCAGAGGGCAATGCAGAATGCGTTTTCCTCAAACTGGACAACGGAAAGCGGATGCTGATGGACTATGCCAATATGCACAACAACGATTCAAGGTATACGGACTTGGCAGAATCACTGAAGGACATCGATACGTTTGATGTCGTGATGTTTACCCACCCGCACGATGATCATGTCAAGGGGGCGGCGGACTTTTTCTATTTTGACCATGCGATAAAATACCAAACGGGTGAACGAGCCAAAATCAAGGATCTGTGGATATCTGCTGCGTTTCTCTTGGATGTAAACCCATGTGAGGACGCACGGGTCATTCGGCAGGAGGCGCGATACCGACTTAAAGAATGCGGTGGGAAAGGGGTAAAAATTTTCGCCGCCCCAGGATCTCTTGCCTCGTGGCTGGAAAAGCATGAATTATCGACCGATGAAAATGACCATCCGATTATCCATGCCGGGACTTTGCTGGATAGTTCACGACATGACTTGGGTGACGAGATATCCATCTTTGTTCATGCCCCGTTTTCTGAAGATGCCGAGGATGCGGATAATCGAAATGACCCATCCATCGTAATCCAGATCGCGCTTGACAACGCAGACCAAACCACGAAT
>CABQGZ010000938.1 GCA_902463835.1 uncultured Lachnospiraceae bacterium | reverse complement strand
GTTGTATGAAGCGGCCTGGAATGTGACTTTTTCGGAGACAGAGATTTTGAATGCGCTGGAGGAAGAACGGGAAATTACAATTTACAGTCAAACCGGAGAGCAAAGAAGAGACCTTATCTATCATATGCGTCTGGAAGACGAAGAAAAATGGCTTTTTATTGCTCACTGTGACCCGCCGGAGCGGTTGGATGGGAAAGACTGCAGATTTGATAAGGTAAAGATTGTGGTGAAAGGAAGCTATAAGCCGACTTTTTATGATACTACAACTGGCAATATAGAAGAAGTCCACTACATTTTGAAAAATGGAAATACGATCTTTACGAGGGGCTGTTACCCATTGGATTCTCTTCTGTTGCGGCTTACTCCATGCACATCCAAAGATATAGTCCCGGAAGTGGAAGTACAGAAGAAACAAGTGATGGAGGAAGCGGTTCGGGTGCCTGATCTTGTGGAATATGACAGACAGGAACCGAATGTGGTTGTAATGGATCTCTGTGACTGGTCCACAGATGGAGAGAACTGGAGATTCAGAGAGGAGATCTTGCAGATCGATAAAAAGATCCGGCAGGAGCTGCATTGGCCTCTTGCAGACGGCATAGATGTGCAGCCCTGGTGTATTCCAGCAAAGAAGACTTCTAAATTTCTGTATCTGCGCTATGAGATCGAAAGTGAGATAGAAGCAGACTGTCTGCTGGGATATGAACGGTTGGAAGAACTTTGGCAAAACGGTGAGCAGGTGGAGATCCAAAAGATGGGCTACTATGTGGATAAAGCGATACATACGCTGAAGCTGCCGCGCCTTCGGAAAGGGAAAAATGAGATCGTGGTGCGGGTGCCCATAAGTGAGCGGATCAGCCTGGAGAGCTGTTATCTGATCGGTGAATTTGGAGTTCGTGTGGAGGGCTCTTCGGCTGTAATTACAGAGACGCCGAAGCAGGTGGCATTTGGAAGTATCACGGAACAGGGGCTGCCTTTCTATGGCGGCGCAGTTACCTATAAGATCCCGTTTACCTGCCGGGAAGGAACGCTTGGGATTACAACGGATTATTACAACGGCGCCCTGATCGGCGCGAAGCTGGACGGCAGGGAGATCGGAAGAATTGTATTGCCGCCGTACACCCTTGTGATACCGGAAGTAAGCGAAGGCGGGCATCTTCTGGAGCTTATCTTATATCCCAGCAGGATCAATACCTTTGGGGCGCTGCATATGTGCACGCCGGTAACCTGGAAGGGGCCGAACATGTGGTATTGTGAACGGAACGGATGGGCGTATGAATATCAGCTGACGGATGTGGGGATCATGAAAAAACCGGTACTTACCGTCCGTTTGGAACCGGAGGACGTCGTTCAAAATAATTAAGGCTAATTGCCTGAAGCCTGGTTATGGGTGAGCAGGTATAGCGATACAATTAATTTCATTCCAAGGAGGGAAAAATATGAGGTCAAAATGTAAAAAAGCAGTAATATTTATGCTTTCGGCTCTGATGGCTTTGCCGCTTGCAGCTTGCGGCGGAGACGGAGTCAAATCTGGAGGTAAGACTCATGTTGTCTTCTGTACATATGGAGACGACTCGGAACTTGGTGTTTATAAGGCGATGGTGGATGAGTTTAATGCCACCTACGGGGATGAACACGAGATTTATGTGGATCACACGCCGGTAGCTGTCACCGGGTACACCAGCTATATTACCTCGATGTCTACGGCAGATGAGAGCTATGACGTGTTTCTGGTGATTGAGGATAACTTCAAAAAATGGGTCAACATGGGATTTGTGGCTGATATGACCAGTTACTTTGATGCTGTGACTGATATCGATACTTCCGATGTCTTTGAGAATACGGTAGACCGGCTGCGGTTGAACGTTGCCAACAATACGTCGAACAAGACAGATCCGCTGTATGGTCTGCCGCTGGATACCAAGCCGTCGGCGATCTATTATAACGAAACGATGTTCGAAAAGGCGGGAATCACCATCATCAGTGTGAATGAAGAAGATATGGATGAATGGAATGCAGGAAATATTCCGGATCTTCGGGGCAACTACAAGAAGGATTTTGAAAAGCTGGCGGATATTACTGTGCCGAAGAAAGGGTATTACCGCAGCCGTAATCCCTATGTGAACGGTTATGACTGGTCACTGCCGGCATCCGATG
>CABQGZ010000937.1 GCA_902463835.1 uncultured Lachnospiraceae bacterium | reverse complement strand
TGTTCATAGGGGAGCGCGCTGCGGTCAAAGGTGACGAAGTGCGATCCGGCAAAATGAAATTCGCCGTGGACCTTCGTATCGGCCACGCTGATGACCCGCTTGTAGTCGGACAGCTTGATCTTGAAGGTATAGCAGACATCCACCACATGACCGCGGAAACCTTCCAGCTTTCCATCCACAAAGACCAGATCGCCGCAGTGGAGATCAAATTGATCGTTGTAGTAGGAGAGCGTCATGTTGCGAGCAGGGAAGTGGATCAGCACCAGGGATCTGGTAGGCTTCGGCTTTCTGGAAATAACAAACCGCGCGGCAGCCTCGTGCCTGCTTTCCTTTTCAGCGGCGGAAAAAACGATCTTGAACTTCATAAAACCCCTCCTTCAAAATGATCGGGTGTCCTTCCAGTATCATCATTTTACAATCTTACCTGTCCCAATAACCGGACTGCGACGAAAAAACGGCTCTGACCGTAATGGTCAGAGCCGCTTGATCTGAATTTGATTCAGTTTTTATGCCTGCGGGCCGTAAAGCGCCGCGACGGAGCCGATATGCGCCTTCATGCCTGCCACAACATGAGCGGGTCCTACGATCTGCGCCTGAGGGCCAAAACCCAGCACCCACGCAAAGAACTGAGGGCTGACCACCACGTCCGTCCGGACGGTGAAATGGGCCGGGCCGTCGGGGACGATGAATACCTCGCTGCCCAGCCGGTCCAGAACGGCGCCTACCAGGTGATTTTCAAACCGCATCTGTACCTTGATCTCTTCGCCGGTGAACATACCGAAGGTTTTGCGGGTGTAGACCGCCATGTCCAGCGCCTGATAGACCTCCTGACCGTCCCGCTCCTCATCCAGCGTGGAGATCTTCTCCATCTTGTCCACGCGGTAGTGCTTGATGATTCCAGCCTCAGAGTCATAGGCCACCAGATAGTAGTTTTCATCGTCCCAGGTCATGGCGAAGGGACTGACTACATAGTACGCGCCGCCGTGGCGGTACTGCCGCTCCTTGGCCACATTGTACTCAAAGTACAGAAACCGGATCTTCCGGTTATTGGAGATGCCGTTGTGAATCTCATCCACATTGTAGTAGATGGACTCGTTCATGGTCTTGATGCGGTTTTTCACAAAGACCTGCCGGTGCAGAAGCTGGGCGCTGTGTACGCTGGCCAATGTCTCGATCTTCTTGATGAGGGACGCGGTCTTTTTGTGGGTGATGAATTTGGAGGACTGCACGCTGTCCACCAGCAGCTTCAGCTCCGGCAGCTCAAAGGTGCGGCTTGCCACATAATAGCCGAACACGCGGCCCCGCTTGCATTCCTCAATATCCATGCCGAAGGTGCGCAGCGCCTCGATGTCATCGTAAATGCTTTTGCGCTCCGCGGCGATGCCGTTGGACTCTAAGTATTGAATCATCTGATTGACTGTAATCGGGTGCTCCTCGTCGGAGTTCTGAAGCAGATAATTCATGACATGAAGTAATTTCAATTTCTGGAAAGAGGATCTGGCCATATATGTTCCACCTTTCTGCGCCCGGATCAGCAGGCGTGAACCTGCAACCGGATTGCTTCATATTCAGATGGCGTTCTGCCTTGTATCGCGCAATGTCTTTACATTCATTGTAGAATGAAATGTGAGCTTCTGTCAATGGATAGACGTTCTAACGGCAGCATCCCTTTGCTGTACCGACTATACAAGCGCACCCGACCGTGTTATACTATTAAAAAATTCAATACATGCAGATAGAGGAAAGAGAGGCAGATGGAAATGAACTACACCTCCGCACAGGCCAACAAGCTGCTGAAAAAACTGAATGACGAGTATACCGCGTTGCTGGACAAGGAGACCCGCAGCCGGGACTTCCGGGCTGCCATGGGGGAGGATGTCGAGTCCGTTCGGCCTGTCTACGATTACGCTGAAACGCAGATCCGTCTCGCAGAGTTGGAAGCGAAAATCCGCAAGCTCAAGCACGCCATCAACATTTTTAACGCCACGCAGACCGTGGACAGCTTTGACATGACCATCGACGAGCTGCTGGTCTACATTCCTCAGCTCACCAAGCGGAAAAGCAAGCTGCTGGAGATGAAAAGCCGACTGCCCAAGGAGCGTGTGGAGGAGCAGTACGGGCGGCAGTCCAACATCATCGACTACACCTACGCCAACT
>CABQGZ010000936.1 GCA_902463835.1 uncultured Lachnospiraceae bacterium | reverse complement strand
TTCCGTCATGGCTTGTCCCCTCAAATTCCTGAAAAATAGAGATCGCGAAAATCTCATAGATATCTTCTGAATGGATCAGTTCTTCGCTGAAATATTGCGGCACATACAAAAGATTATAGTAGAGGAATTCTTCCTGTGCTTCGAACTTATGAGTCTGACCGTAATTTACGAAAAACAGGTCCCCGGGACCAGCATCATATGACGTATCATCAATGTATTGGGTACAAACTCCCTCTGCAATAAAAATCAATTCCACAAATTCATGTATGTGAGTATCACATTTTCTGTCTTCCGTGCGACGGATAATGTTCATATTTTCCTGCCGGTTCCGGCTGTTTATATAGCGTTTTAAATCAAAGGTATGCATGCTGCTTTCTTCCTTTCGGGAGAGTCATCTTTTTTCGATGGGTTCAAGCATACATTAACAAAAACAGCAGCCTTTTGTCAAGGCTGCTGAACTATCTTTGCTGTTGTTTTCCCGCTTTGCCAAATACCTCGGCCGGTCATACCAGCTTCAGCATTCCGGCCGCCACAAATCTTCCCGACTTCCGGTCGTAGAGCAGGATATCGCTGCCCTTGATATCAATGCGGGTCTTCTGGCCGATCCGATAGGTACTGCCTCCGAAGACCACCCCGGTCAGCAGATATTCACCCACCCGAAGCTTCACGGTGGACTCCATCCCGGTGGGCATGGCGCCGTAGATATCAGCCGCAAGGCCTTCCGGCGTGTCAAGGGAAAGGAACTCCGGCCGGATGCCCAGAACGAAATCTCCGTCCTGAATGACCGGCTCCTCCTTTAGGCCGTAGTCCTCCTCGTTCACCCGGGCAATATGATACCGGAAGCTCTCGTCCTTGTTGCCCTTTTCCACGGCCTTCTTGTCCGTCAGAAGCGCACGGTGGTGGGCTTCCTGCTCCCGCTCCAGTCGATTCCGCTCCGCGAACCAGTCATTCATAGCCACCGGTTCTCCCGGGTAGAACGCTGCCTTCACCCCATCCAGCATGGTCAGACTGATGGAGCCGTCCGCTGCCTGGCTTCCCTTTGCCTCAACGAAATTGATGGATGGATTTCCCACGAAATCCGCCACAAACAGGTTGTTTGGCCGATGGTAGACGGTGAGGGGCGCGTCGTACTGCTGGAGCACACCGTTGTTGATCAGGCAGATCTTGGTGGCCAGTGTCATGGCCTCCATCTGGTCATGTGTCACATAGACGAAGGTGCTTCCCGTCTCCACATGCAATCGCTGCAGCTCGTAGCGCATTTCCAATCGAAGCTTTGCGTCCAGATTGGAAAGAGGTTCATCCATAAAAAGCACCTGGGGCTCCGGCGCAAGGGTTCTGGCAATGGCCACACGCTGCTGCTGGCCGCCGGACAGCTCCGCCGGATAACGATCCATAAACATTCCAATCTTCACGATCCGGGAGACACGCCGCACCGCCTGATCCACTTCCTCTTTGCATAGCTTGCGCTCCGACAGCTCCACCTTCCCATTCTTTGTCACCGCAAAATCTTCGTTCAGCTCTTTCCCCTTCTGCTGGTAGGAAGCACGGATGGATGCGATCTTCTGCTCCAGCTCCCCGGTCAGCCGTCTGGCCTCCGCCTCCGGATCCGCAGCCTCATGAAGCCGGTAGCCCAGCAGGGTCTTTGCCGTATAGATGGACAGGGTGTAGCTGTCAATCAGCTTCAGATACGCTTTTGCATTGTCCAGCTTTCCCTTTTTATCCACGCAGTCTCTTGTCATCTCCACGATTTTCCTGTGATGCTTTAATGCATGGATCAGCTCCGCCGCTGTCTTTGCCTCAAAATCATACTCCGGCAGCTCCTCCTTGATATTGCTAAGACCGAAGGAGATATTCTGATACACCGTCATATTTGGCCACAGGGCGTAGTTCTGGAACAGGAATCCCACCTTCCGCTTGTTTGCCGGGACGTTAATCCCGGCCGCACTGTCGAACACCACCTTGTCGCCAATGGTGATCTGCCCGCTGGTGGGCGTCTCCAGCCCTGCGATCATACGCAGCGTGGTGGTCTTGCCGCAGCCGGAGGGTCCCAGCAGCGTGACAAAGGCATTGTCCTCGATATCAAGATCCAAATTGTCAACCGCGTAAAATTTTCCCCATCTCTTTGTTACATTTCTCAATTTAATTTACGGCCTAATT
>CABQGZ010000935.1 GCA_902463835.1 uncultured Lachnospiraceae bacterium | reverse complement strand
ATAGACGTGTTTTGCGCAGTACAATTAGTACACTGGTCACAGTGGCTGCCATTGCCGTATTGGTGGCCACACTGCTTTTGCCGGTGCTGCAGATTCACGGAACTTCCATGTCCCCGACACTGAATGAGGGGGAAATTGTTTTCTCAGTGAAAGGCGCACAGTTCGAACAAGGAGATATTATCGCATTCTATTACAACAATAAGATTTTGGTGAAACGCCTCATTGCAGGGCCGGGAAGCTGGGTGAATATAGACGGGGCGGGCAATGTGTATGTGGATGAGGTACGTTTGGAGGAAAATTATCTGACGGAACGTGCCCTGGGGGAATGTGATATCGAGCTGCCATATCAGGTGCCGGATGGCCGCTATTTTGTGATGGGGGATCATCGTGCTACATCGGTGGACAGCCGGAATACTGCGATAGGCTGTGTGGCGGAGGAGCAGATTGTGGGGAAGCTTGTGTTTCGAATCTGGCCTTTGAATGGTTTCGGCGTATTGAAAAAAATTAGCTCATAAGGAGGCGATTTTACTTATGAAATATAATTTGCGGCGGCAGATAAAGGAAGCGGAAGGGCGGTGTTACCGGCGTCGGATTTGGAAGAAAATCGTCACTACTTTATCGTGCGTGGTGGTATTTTGTACTGTTTATGCACTAATGCTTCCGGCAATTACTATGGAGAAGCAGGGAAAGAGTCCAAGTAGTTTGCAGAGCGTAAGTGGAAGTCATGTTTTCCAGAGAGAAAATCAGACTGGAGAGGAAGGAAGCTTTGGAGGGGTGCTGGATGGTGATTATGCTTATATTGAACAGGTCGCAATTGTAAAAACTGTGGATGGCTCATTTCCATGGGATGAGGATGATCTTTCAGGGAATGATCAGAATGACAGCAATCAAATTGTTCGATCTTTTGACACATTATCCTATACCTTGAATATTACAAGCAGAGTGAGGGAAGAAGCCCCTTACGCATATTACAGGGAGGGGAGACTTTACTATGAATTTGTTCTTCCTGCTTCGGCGGAGCAAGCTATATTTGACGTGGGCGGCATGAACTGGCTTGCGGTCAAGCCAGAGTCACAGTATGAGCTTACAAGAGGAATGTACAAGGGAGCAGACGCACAATTTCTACGCGGCAGTTTTTTGTGGCAACCCGGTGAGGACAACAGAAATGCGATCGGTGAAAGCTTTTTGGAACTAAATGTTCACTTTCGTGTGCTTGCAATGACTCAGGGGGATACGATTCGGCCGGAGTTTACTTTCTGGCTGGAGGGAAATGAGGTGCCTTCTGATACACCTGTTACGGGGAGCGAATACATCTGCAAGGATCATAATGTGGAAGAGTATCGCAGCACCAAATCAGAGGTGATAACCGTCAGTTCGGCACCGAGATATAATGTTAAGATAACAAATGGCGACGAGCAGACGTTGGGACATTATGATTTTACCACGGGCGACGAGCAGGCATTTAATAAGGATTGGGGGGCTGGTGTCTATGGGCGGCGCGTCAACTATGGTATTGCGCTGCAGATCTGTGGTAAGAGCCCGGAACATGGGTTGCGCGGCTGTGAGATTCCAGACGGAAAACAGATTACCTTTGAGTTGGAAATTTCTTCTGACTACACCTACAGCAATAAAGAGGGAGTCGGAGAGATTGATGCAGCCGCGTGTGGATATGTTCCGCTGGTGTGGAGCTTTGAACAGAATGAACCCGGCCAGGGAGATGGACGAATCACAAATGATGGCACTCGTATGGATTTTGCGGCAGGAGTGCCGTTTAATCGCCGTGGTCTGACAAATTATCCTTATCGGGAATGCAGCAATGGCGGGGACTGGCAGGCAAAGCTCAGTGATGATAAGCGGAAGCTGAGTGTTACTGTGTCAGGGTACAGTATTGATATGGAAGCGTTCCCCTATGAGGATTCCAGTGGTGATAATATCTATTACAATCCACAGATCACATCTGGATATTGGGACGTACAGCAAGCCTGTTTCTCAGCAGGGGAGCTATGGATTGTTCAGCCGTTCTGTCGCAAAGGTGCGACGCAAAGTATTGCGGATGTCTACGGTATAGGATCTTTTACCCTGAAGGTGGAGGGAAAGAAGCTTTGCATGTCAGGAAAAAAGACGCCGCTGCCAGAATCTGAGGGAAATGCCAATCAGA
>CABQGZ010000934.1 GCA_902463835.1 uncultured Lachnospiraceae bacterium | reverse complement strand
GGCCTATTTGCCGGATATCAAGCAGATGATGCCGGAAGTGCTGGAAGAGGCATATGGAATCGCCGATGGAGCGGGAGTCTCGATAGAAGATTTGATGGTTCTTAATTGCCGCTATGAAATCACGAAATTTCCCAAGACTCCGGAGTGTACCACGGCGGCCATTTTGCCGGAAGCAACCGCAAGCCATACGACCTATCTCGTCAAAAACTGGGATTACAAGCAGGCAGTGATTCCTAATATCGTTATTTTACACATTGAGCAGGCTGACGGTACCCGGATTTTAGGCTTGACCGAGGCCGGGCAGATGCTCCGTGAAGGGTTTAACTCCTGGGGGGTAGGCCTTTGCAATAATATGATCACGTCAGTATATGACGATTGGGGCACCGGCATCCCGGTTACTTTTCTCAGACGCAAAGTCCTCTCCTGCCACTCCTTTGAAGAAGCCAGAGATATGCTGATTCACGCAAAGCGAAGTGTTTCAAACAACATGATGCTAGCCTCTGCGCAGGGTGTCGCGGTGGATATCGAGGCATTTCCGAGCGGTGCAAATATGCTGGCCCCGAAGGATGGTATTTTGACCCACGCCAACCACTTCGTTGTACATCAGCAGTTGGATGCCAGAGTCGGTCCCAAAAATCGCGACACGCGTCTGGAAGCGCTTCTGCGGCAGCGGCAAGGCAGCATTGATGTTCCGTATATCATGGAGTGTATGAAGGATCACGAATACTATCCGGAATCAATTTGTGCACACAATACGAATCTTCCCGGTTATGAGTTAAAAGACTTCATGACGGTAGCCTCCCTGATTGTCGATTTTGCCAATAATACAGCGCATATCTGCGCCGGTCCTCCTTGTGAAGGTACCTATCTGGCCTATAAACTTTAACGCCCAGCAAAAAGCTGTTTGAATTGCCAAAACCAACCGTTTATGTTATGATGTCCTTGTCCTTTTTTACACAAGGAGCAAATATTTGGCGGTAAGCAAGGAGGCAATAGCCATGGCATCTGGAGAACACCTTTGGGCAGGCCCTGCGTGCTGCAATAATGAGTTGCTGCGCAAACAGATTCGGGCACGCTCCATTCTCAGACACTTACACGCCGGGGATGTATATCTTTCCCCCGGAGATCCAATCCATTATGTCGCCTATGTTGCAGAGGGCGTAACCTCTCATTATATGTTTGGCAGTAACGGACGGGAAAAAGTCCTGTATCGTCTTGGACGCGGTTGGTTTTTTAGCGAAGGGATTTTCTTGAATACAGGCGATAATGTGGAGCTTGCCACCAGATATGCCATTGCGGAGTGCGACACCTTACTATATTTGATGGATTACAATAACTTTATGGCCTTGCTGCAGAACATCACTTTTGCACAGGCCGTGCTGTGCAGCACGGTGGAAAAGAGCACCATTTTACGCCATGAGGTTGAAAGCGTTACCTTTGATTCCACACTGGATCGCTTAAAGCGCCTATTGCAGTCCTGCGCCAATCCCGGCGCTGTGGAGGACGGAAAATGGTGCAATCTCTCTGTGGATTGGACGCATCAAGATATTGCGGCAATCATAGGTGTCAACAGAGTGACTGTCAGCCGGTTTATTGCAGAACTGAAGCAGGATGGTTTTTTGAGACAAATAAATGGAAGGATTCAGATTCATAAAGAGTATCTGATTTCGTTGGAATAGCTTATACCTCTTCCATACATAAATACGATCATGCTCCGCATATTGGGTATCTCAAAAGCATCGTATTGGCAACCCCTGCAAACGGATATATTTATTTGCTCTGTCGCTGGTGCTCAAAACAGCTTTGACTCCCGTAAAATACGGGAGTCAATCGTCGGCAAAGTAAGGATGCCCACATTCCATTCAATGAAATAAAATGATTTCCAGTGAAATTTTAATGAAAAGGTGAGAAAAAGTATGAAACTGATCACCACCGGCAATGCCGGGACTATGGAATCCAATGACATTATGATCACCGTGGAGCCGTCCGACGCGGGCGGCGTGCAGGTGGATCTGACCAGCAGTGTTTATCAGCAGTTCGGCAAGCAGATCATCGCCGTCATCCGGGAGACCGCCGCCAGCTACGGTGTGGAGAACGCCGTGATCACCGCCGTGGACAAGGGCGCGCTGGACTGCACCGTCCGGGCACGGGTGGCCTCCGCC
>CABQGZ010000933.1 GCA_902463835.1 uncultured Lachnospiraceae bacterium | reverse complement strand
TCTTTCCTTTGTACCCGTTGATGTCTTTTCTTTTCTTCATGATCTTTTCCTCCTCATAGGTTGTTTGATAATTCGCTATATCTGATAATCCATTGGATATAAACGCTGAATAAATTGTTTCGTACGCTCCTGCTTGGGTGAAATAAAAATTTCCCTTGGTGTTCCTTCTTCCACGATCACACCATTCTCCATAAATACGATCCGGTTGGATATCTCCCGCGCGAAATCAATCTCATGGGTCACGATCAGCATGGTAATTCCTTCTTTTGCCACTGTCCGGATGGTATTCAGAACCTCCTTTGACAGCTCCGGATCCAAAGCCGAGGTCGGCTCATCCAGAAGCAAAATGGAGGGCTCCATCGCCAAAGCCCTGGCAATCGCCACCCGCTGCTGTTGTCCGCCGGAGATCTGGCTGGGATATTGCTTTTCATACTCTGTCATTCCCACCTTCTGCAATTCTTCCCTTGCAATCTTTAGAGCTTCACTCCGTGGTATCTTTTTTACAACCCGAAGTCCCTCCATCACATTCTCCAGCACCGTTTTATTGCGAAATAAATTGTAGGTCTGAAATACCATACCGCTGTGGCGGCAGAGCTTGAGAATATCCTTCCGGGAAGCGTGGGCGCAGTCCGCGCTGGAATCGTCGATGGTAATCCGCCCCCGCTCCGCCCGCTCCAGGAAATTCACACACCGCAAAAGCGTTGTCTTTCCAGTGCCGCTTGGACCGATGATGGTGACAATCTCTCCGCCTGACACTTGAAGGCTTATGTCATCTAATATTTTTTTATTTCCAAATGACTTTTCTAAATGTTCTATCTTAAGCATGTCATACTTCCTCCCCGCCCATTATCAGCTCAGGGCGTTCTTTATTCTCTCCAAGGCCTCCCCAAGCACACTTCTGGGACAAGCCGCGTTGATTCTCTGAAATCCCCGACCGCTGTCCCCAAAGATTGCTCCGCTGTCCAGCCACAAGCCAGCCTTGTACAGAATCATTTCTTCCAGCTCCTCGGGGGTAAGCTGCGTTCCTCTAAAATCCAGCCACAGGAGATACGTTCCCTCCAACTCCACCATCCGGACACCGGGCAGATTTTCTTCTATATATTTTCTTATGAATGCAATGTTTCCCGCCACGTAGGCCATCATCGCCCGATACCATTCCTCCCCCTTTGCATAGGCAGCCTCACAGGCCACCAATCCCAGGACATTGAGCTGACTGACGCCTGCTCCTTCCACCTCCCGGCGGAAGCTCCGCCGCAGCTTCGGATTGGCGATCCAGATATTCGATATCATCAGCCCCGCAAGGTTGAAGGTTTTACTGGGAGATGTGCAGGTGATGGTAATATCCTCGTACTCTTTTTTCAGGCCGGCAAATACCTGGTGCTTTCCCCGGAACACAAAGTCCTGGTGGATCTCATCGCTGACAACAGTCACCTTGTGCCGTACACAGATATCTCCAATGGTTTCCAGCTCCTCCCTGGTCCAGACTCTGCCCACTGGATTATGAGGATTACATAAAAAGAACAGCTTGATCTTCTCATCAATGATCTTTTTCTCAAAATCCGCGGCATCCATATGGTAACGATTATCTTCGCCGAGATACAGGGTACTGCTCACCACTCTTCTGCCATTGCCCTCAATCACTTCTGAAAAGGGATAGTACACCGGCAGCTGGAGGAGTACTCCGTCTCCCGGCTTGGTACAGGCTTTTACCGCCATGGCAAGGGCAAACACAATTCCCGGCGTCTTCACAAGCCACTGCTCCTGCACTTCCCAGTCATGGTGCCTTCTCATCCAGCCTCTCACCGCCTCAAAATAGGATGCTCCTGTCTCACTGTATCCAAAAATTCCATGTCTTACCCGCTCCGTCAGAGCATCCTCCACATAGGAAGAAACCGCGAAGTCCATGTCGGCAATCCACAGCGGCAGTACATTATCTGGCTTGCCTCGCTCCCTGGCAAAATCATATTTCAGGCACTGGGTATTTTTCCTGTTTATCCTCTGGTCAAAATCAAGATTTCTTTCCGGCATGCTTCTTTTCCTTTCTCCCTCATTGTAGATCTCGTTTTAATTCCTACTTTTCCTACTAAGATACTATGTTTTAAGTTTCTATTATGTTAGCACGCAAAATAAGTTTTGTCAAGTTATTTTTTTCCAAATTATTGA
>CABQGZ010000932.1 GCA_902463835.1 uncultured Lachnospiraceae bacterium | reverse complement strand
ACCTGAAGGGATTCGAACCCACGACCTTACGGATGCGAACCGTACGCTCTCCCAAGTGCGACATAGCACGGGCCCGTATTTTTGTCCATAGCAATTTGTTCAAAATAGGATTAGGTGGGATGCGTATCATCCGCCTCCCCCAAGAGATGCGAATGATTCGGGGCGAACTACCGAATCATTCGCATCTTTTCTACTGACAGCAAATTTAGCCTATTCAAAATAGCACAGTCCAAAATGAAATTCCAATGCTGCACGGATGGACACTGCCACGGTGCCTGCTATCTTAAACATGCACTCGTCCGTTCACTCATTCGGTTAGAACCAGGTGACTGTGATTTCTGGATGTTGCCCGATGTATCCCAGCAGACTCGCCCGCATCCAATCGAGATTCACTTTAGCGTCCTCGTTCGGATATCTCCTCTGTTTCGTCAAGTGGGCTATCTCTGTGATAGCGGTTCAACTGTAGGTGTTGCTTTATGATATTTAGAACGGTAGTAGCACTCTTTGCTCAAAATCTTTATCGTCAGTTATGGTTTGAATATCAACAAACATATTTGCATGGTAGAATACTCCCTTTTGCGAAGGATCGTTCATAGCTTGGAAGCATAATGGAATATCTGTTTTCTGGTGAATAACTTTTTTGTATTTCCTATACTGTAAGAGTGCATCCTCGCCATAAAGAGTTTCAGCAACATATTTTCCAACAAAGTCAAAGTTACCATTTGGCCCCTTTACATATATTGTTTCAAAAGGGGAGTTTTGCGCATACACTTTTCCGGAATGCTTTGCTACTAATAGGACTTGTATGGTATCTGGCATGCTCTTGATATCATTAATCATATCAATATAAGGCATTGAAAAACTGCTATTCGGATTATCCTTCAACTTCTGTTGGAGAATATGTATTTTTGCATAGCGGTTTTCTATAAACACCTTCTTAGGAATTTCAGCTTTTAAGGCAGAAATGAACTCTGTATAGCAAGTGGAAACAAATTTGTAGATTAACTCCAGATATCCTGCAATATCTTGCTTAGGGAGCTGTTGACTTTTTTGATAAAACGGATTTATCGACATTTCGCATTCGGACCCAAGTAGTGCAATTGACATTTTCAAAAAAATATCGCTGGTGTGTTTAGTCCTATTATTGAAATTTTCGATATATTGAAATTCTGTACTACTCGCTACAAGGTTATACCAAGAAGAGACATTAGGAAATGCGTGTGAATATGTTTGCTGATCAAATACTTTTTTCATGAAGCCAAAATCTACATTTGAAATTTTCTTAGCTTTAGTAGCGAGGCATGCAGCATTGGCCGCTTGAGACATATAGTCAAATGTATTGCGAGAGTACTGGAAAAAATCTTTAGTGAGCTTATCCAAGAGAAATGGTGCAGTTATTTCTACATCACACACGGATAGATTGAAAGAAGGCAACCCATTTGCAGCTATCCCGATCTGTTTGAGAGGACCTTCTTGTTTGGTAAGTTGGCTAACTAAATTTTCTTGCCACTGCTGATGCTCAGTGTCCATCTTTTTAATCAAAGCAAGGATAACATCTTTGCAGAAACAGACAGTAATGACAGTTTTATGAGCATTTTGAATGAACTGATAAGCATCATACACCTCATTGTCAAACAAAAGCTCCTGAAGTTCTTCATGCGTCATCTTAAGTTATCGAAGATGATCTGCTGGTCATCGCCGGGCCCCAGCCAGATGGTCTGAGTCGGCTCCGCCGCCACCACATAGGGGTCCGGGACAGAGATCTCCGTCACCTCGTAGCTGTCAACAGGAAGGCCGGTCAGGGTCGCGGTGCCATCCGGCCCGGTAGTCACGTCCATATGGTAGCCGTAATGGATGCCAGTGATTTCAAACACCGCGCCGGAAACGACCTCGCCGGTCTGACCATCCCGTTTCAGGATGGTGAGGTTGGGGAGCTTGTGGTCTACGGCTGTGACGGTGACAGTGCCGCCGCCGTCCACGGTGGCCTGATCCACATGGGCGATGACCGGCTGCTGCAGTTTAGCGTAAGGGGCCGGGACGGATACCTCGAAAAAGGCGTACATCCCCTCGGTGACGTTGGGAACGATGATGCTGCCGTCCGCATCGGTGGCCTCCGTGGCAATCACCTGGGCGTCTTTGACCACATTGAACACGGCACCCTCG
>CABQGZ010000931.1 GCA_902463835.1 uncultured Lachnospiraceae bacterium | reverse complement strand
AGCGCGTCTGATATGGGCATGTATCTTTCGCTGGGGCGGAACTTATCGCTATATTAGGACACCTTTTCTCCGGGGTGTCCCTTCGTCAATTTCTTTGTAAACCATGCACCTGCCCAAGCGGCGACCCCTTCGCCGCAAGAGTAACGATCTTCTTGCTACGTCAAATCCTCATTTCCTTTTCTAAGGTCACAATTGCCTTAAACTGATCACAGTCAATATTCACATCGAATTTTCCGCCCAAAGCGGCTGTATAAGTATTGACGATAGCAAGCCCCAGCCCGTTGCCCTCGGTGGTGCGGGACTCATCTCCCCGGGCGAATCGTTCCACAATCTGCTCCTTGGTGAAATTCATGCGGTATCCGGAGGTATTAGTGACCTCAAAGCGGATGGAACGCCCACTCTCCGTTTGTGTGGATACGGTTTTCAAGAATACACGGGTGTGGCTGGCAGAATATTTCAATGCGTTGTCAATCAGGTTCTGGCAAATGCGGTACAGGTAGCTGCTGTCTGTCACCAGCTCTGTATCCGCGGCAGTCAGTTCGGTGACAAACTCCAGGCCGCTTGCAAGAATCTTATCCTCCATATCGCCATAAATCTGCTCTACCATCCGATTCAGGCTTAAGGGCTCTGGGTGCAGTTCAATGTTGCCGCTGCTGGTCTTGGCCAGGGAGAACAGGCTTTCAATCATCTCCTTTAATTTCAGGGCTTTGGCGGACAGTACCTCCACATAGTCGGCCATGGTGTCACTCAAGTCCTCCTTTTTCATCAGATCGATGTAGCCCGTCATGGAGGTCAGAGGCGTTTTTAGGTCGTGAGAGACATTGGAGATCAGATCTACTTTTAGCTTCTCACTTTTGATGGCGGCCTCAATGCTTTGACGTTCTGCCTCGATGGCGGCATCTACAATTTTCTGGTTGGCTTCCTGTGTTTGACTCATGATGATGTCCAACTGCCGGTGCAGGAAGCGGATGACGGTGAATTCCATCACAAGGAAGAGACATAGGGCAGTAAAAAATGCTACGTACCCGCTGGCGTAATTGACAACATAATAGTGTCTTACTGTTATCCAGCGAAAATAAAGGCTGGCTGCACATAGGAGAAGCAGTGTGAGGATGCCCAGGAAAAGCTGCTGCCGTTGAAAAAAGCGTTTCCAGTTATCGTAAGTATGTCTGTCAGCTGTAACACGATTGCGATAGCTGTTGTCCAGATACAGTTGATAGACGAGTCGATAGGCAATGCCGAGAAAGAGATTGCCGAGAAGGCCAAAAGGCCAGATGTCTTCTGTGGCCCGCCAGCCGGCGCTATCGTGGACGTAATAAAAGAAAATGCTGGCAAATATTGCGCAGAGGATGCTCAGCAGGATGCGCCTTCCTTTTTTGGAGAAGACATTTTTTGCGATTTTTTCAATTGTATTTTTCCATTTTGTAGCCAATTCCCCACACCACCTTTACATATTTTGGATTTTTTGGATCAATTTCTGTTTTTTCGCGGATATGGCGGATATGAACCATGACAGTATTTTCCACCGTGTAGTCCGCCAGTTCCCCCCAGACCCGCTCGTAGATCTGTTCTGCCGGAAAGACCTGACCAGGGTGCTCCATCAGAAGCAGCAGAATCTTGTATTCAGTGGCAGTCAGCTTCACCTCTTCTCCATCTACGATGACAATGCGCTGTGCCTTATCCAGCACCAGGCCGCCGTTTACGATTCGCTTCAGGTCTTCCTTTGGAGCGCTTCCACCCCAGGTATGGTAACGGCGCAGCTGGGCTTTGATCCGGGCGATGAGCTCCGCCGTATTGTAGGGCTTGCTTATGTAATCATCCGCACCCATGACAAGGCCGGATACCTTGTCGCTTTCTTCCGTCTTAGCGGACAGGATGATAACAGGAATCTTGCTTGTCTCCCGAAGCTTCATCAGGGCAGACAGGCCATTGAGACGAGGCATCATCACATCTAAGAGAATCAGATCCACATGGGCTTTTTGCAGAACATCCAGAGCTTCCATGCCATCGTAGGCTTTCAGGATCTGATAGCCTTCGTATTCCAGGAGCTTGCTGAGGGAGTAGACGATCTCTCTGTTGTCATCGACCACCAGAATTGTTTCTGTATTCATGGAGAATGTCCTTTCTTCTGTGTTGTATTTGGAACTATGCTATGGATTATAATAAC
>CABQGZ010000930.1 GCA_902463835.1 uncultured Lachnospiraceae bacterium | reverse complement strand
GACCTCGCATCCTGCTTCTCGATGAACCAACCAGTTCTTTGGATATTCAGAACCAATACCAGGTTTTGCAGATCGTTCGGAATATCTGCGATGCGGATGGGTTGACTGCCATTGTGGTTATCCACGATTTGAATCTGGCACTTCGATTCTGTGACTATTTTGTACTGCTGAAAAACGGGCAGGTATACCGCAGCGGCAGCCGGGAGATTCTGGGTCGGCAATCGCTGAAGGATGTTTATCGGGTGAACGCCCAGGTAACCAATGTTCAGAGCCAAAACATTGTTTTGGTTGACAGAGATTTTGGAGGAAGCTTTAACCATGAAGAATTACGATGAGAATAAGGAACTCTGGAAAAAATGCGCCGCATTTCATGGCCATGTCTGCGGTGGCCTGACAATCGGCTATAAGGCGGCGCTGTACGCAATGGAACTGTTGGAGATGGAGTTTTCAGAAGATGAACAGATCGTCTGCATTGCTGAAAATGACGCTTGCGGTGTGGATGCCATTCAGGTCATGCTTGGCTGCTCTATAGGAAAGGGAAATCTGCTGTTCCATATGCGGGGCAAGCAGGCATTCTCTTTCTACAACAGAAAGAACGGAAAGTCTGTCCGCCTGGTGCTGAAGCCGAAGCCGGACGGAATGACCCGTGAACAGTCCTTTGACTATTACCAGTCTTGTCGGCCTGAAGATATGTTTGATGTAAAAAAGGCGGTGATTCAGCTGCCGGAGAAAGCACGGCTGTTTGATTCCTACACCTGTGATTGCTGCGGCGAGAGCACAGGTGCAAATTGGATCAGGCTTTCCGGCGGAAAGAAATTGTGCCTGGACTGCTACCAGACCTACGACCGCTTTGACGTATAACATTGAAAACCATGGGAAACCCCCAATGCCGGGCAGTCCGGTATTGGGGGAAGATTTTTTTGGGGATTGTATTTGCACAGGGAGAAGCGAGCATTGCGTCAGGAAAACAGGTGAAGAAAAGCTTCGTTATGTTCCAACATCACAAAAAGTCCCATCCCCTGCCCTCTGCTTTTTGGGTTCCGGGACCGTAGCACAAACATGGGAAAGCCGCTACAATAAAGCTATAAAATGTGGGGGGAACCACATTTACGAAAGGAGTTTTTCACATGGCAGTGGGTCAATTTATGAAGCGGGCCGCAGAGCGGGATTACAGCAAATTCTGGGCAGAGGAAGGGAGCTTCCCCTGGCTGTTCCAGCAGGCCCTGCCGCCGATCACCGGGCGGCCCATCAGCGTCCGGGAGAACTACGCCCGCTGCGTCCGGGGGGAACAGCCCTACTGGATGCCCAATTATTTTCTGGAAAAGAATATCCTCTGGCCCGATGCCGTGGAGGAGCACCCTGTGCCCGAAAAGAACGGCTTCGACTGGTGGGGCGTGGACTGGTACATGGAGCCGGGGATCGGCGGCATGATCACAAAGCCCGGCACCCGGGTGATCTCCGACTTTGCCGAATGGAAGAACGAGGTAGAGTGGCCGGACCTGGGCTGCGTGGACTTTGCCTCGGACGGCAAGAAGCTCCAGGCCCGCTTAGACCCGGACCGCCCCCATATCTTCGAGTGTACCGAGGGCGTGTTTGAGCGGCTTCATGAGATGATGCCCTTTGATGAGAGCCTGCTGGCCTTCTATGAGGAGCCGGAGCTTCTGGAGGAGTTCTTCCAAAGAATAGCGGATTACAAGATCGAGGTCTGCCAAAAGGTCTTTGAAAACTACGGCGTGGTGGATGGCGTGCTCTATCACGATGACTGGGGCACCCAGCGGGGCGGCTTCTTCTCCAACGAGATGTTCCGGGAGCAGATCATGCCGGCCACCAAGCGGATCATGGACTATATCAAGTCCCAGGGCAAGTTCATCGAGCTCCATTCCTGCGGCAAGAACATCCAGTATGTGCCGGAGATGATCGAGCTGGGCATTGATATGTGGACGCCTCAGGTGGGCATCAACGAGCCGGACTTCCTGGTGGAGCACTATGGCGACAGGATGACCTTCGCCTTCGATATGCCCATCGCCCCCGATGCCACGGAAAGCCAGATCCGCCAGCAGACCCGGGATTTCGTGGACCGCTTCGGCGCCAAGGGCCGAGTAATGTGCTGGATCATGGGCACCCCCGAGCAGTCTGCCATTGCAAATGACGAGCTGTATACCTATTCC
>CABQGZ010000929.1 GCA_902463835.1 uncultured Lachnospiraceae bacterium | reverse complement strand
GATAATCCGCAAGCCATCAGGCAGTACGGGTTATCGGCTCTTTTTTTATTTCCCTTTGACGTGTCCTTTCAGCTTATCCGCGCTCATGCACGGGCCTATTGTGCTTCTGCGACTCGGCGTCACTCTTACCGGCAAAGAAATCTGCCGCGCACTTGGCGGCGGCTTGCGGTGCTCTGTCATGGAACGCGATTCCGCCGCGGCTGATGTCCATTTCTTCCGAAATCAGAACAACCGTTTCAAAACGCGGATGGCTCTTGCACTTTATTTCTGCTCTTTCGCTTAATCGTCATGCGGTGCGGACATTATTCAACGTCTCTGACAGTTGCTTTTTGATACGCCGATAAGCCGGCCACCAACGCAGAGATCGCCAACATAACAGCGGACTCGGACGCAGTTGCTGTTTGCAAGACTGGAGAAGATAGACTATAAGGCTCTTGACCGATCGTTCCACGCTGCGAGATACGCAAAACTTGGCCAAAAGCCGCCGCGGGACAAGAGCTTTTCATACAGGCACTCCTGCTCGTCACAGTCCGGATACTGCAAAAGACCATACAGCACAATGCTGTATTCCAGATCATCTTTTTCGTCTTCCGGCATTTGAAGCATGGCTGGCAGCGGCGTTGTGCCGCTCCAAACCTGCATGGCCTTTTCATAAGCGGTATGATGGCCCACTGCCATGCCCGGATGATAGTCCTTCAGAAGTGCCGGCGGCTTTTTCGCCCATGCTGCGCTTAGCGTATGCCAGTACATGACGGCAATGCCCATTTCCTCATCGCAGTGGGGCATACAATTCTCGAACATCTCTATCGCCTGTGCATACCGCCCGGCGTAGTAATGTGCCAGCCCGATCCGATAGAGGCAGTCCGGTTTATCCGCTCCTAAGGACAGGCATTTCTCGAAATCAGCGATGGCAAGATCGCTTTGCAGGGTCGTCAGATACCGTCCCGCCCGCAGTCGGAGCAAGGGCAGGTTTTCCGGTTCCGATTTCAGCCCCTCCGTATAGGCATCAATGGCTTCCCGATAACGAAGCTGCCGGGAAAGGGCTTTTCCCAACGCCATAAATTTCCCCACGGAGTCCGGCAGCGCCTTTGCCTGCGTGACCGCCTCGGAATCGGGAATCCCGGCGGGAAGATTCATGATCTGGCTTTCGATCCCGGCGTGCAGATCATCAAACGGATATTCCATCACAGCCCCCGTGTATACGGGCGATAGCAGGCGGAGCAGACGATCTCTCCGTCCTGCAAGCGGGCAAAGCTCTCAGCAAAACGTTCTCCGCATACGGAACAGGTAACGGTCTTGAAGATCCGGGCCTCCTCCGGTACCGGCGCCGGAGCCTCCTTCACGTCGAACATCTCGTGAAAATCCCCATCCATGAGCCATGCCAGGCGTTCGTCCTTGGTCTTATCCGGCGTGGGGCGCAGAACAAGGCGGAAGGACTTTCCGTCCGAACGGCGGTAAAAGGAAAAGGCGTTCTTCCCCTGCAAATTGAAAATCAGGTTGCCCTTTCCGACGGTGCATGACATCAGCGCCTGAATAGCGTCCACGCCGCAGGCGTCCGTCTCAGCAACACATACGATCTCCTCGTCCTCGGCCGCCCGGCCGCTCCCGAACAGCTCCCACGCGTACAGGACGGCGCGAAAGCCGACCGCAAGACCACCGCAGCCGTGGCCGTGAAATGTCACGCATGTATCCCACAGGGACTTTAACTCTTTTTGCATGGTGTGACCTCCTATACATCCTGAATCGTGGCTTGCCTGTGCTCAAAATACAGGCTGATCAGATAAAACGACAGCGACAGCAGCATGATGCATACACCCGGCGACAGCAGATACTCATATGCCTGCCGGAGAAAAGCGCCCCGCTTGTAGGCAAAGTTGATCATCGTGCCCCAAGTGGGATAATAAAGGTCGCCAAAGCCGAGAAAGCTCAGCGTAGACTCCATCATGATACAGCTGTTGACCCCCAAAAGGAAACGGGAGAGCAGCACGTCGTACAGGTTGGGAATAATGTGGTGCAGAACAATATGCCCATGACGGTATCCCTGGATCACGCAATTTTCCATAAAAGGCTGGGCATTAAGATGGATCACCTTGGCCCTCACGTTCCGGGCAGTGCCCACCCAACTGAATGCGGCGATCAGCAGGATCAGATTCCGGCTGGAGCTGCCCAGAAA
>CABQGZ010000928.1 GCA_902463835.1 uncultured Lachnospiraceae bacterium | reverse complement strand
ACGTACTTTGCGCATCAATACAGTTCATCAAACCCGAATTGACAACATAGTGATGCGCCACAATCATCAACATCGAGAGGATTCTGAAAAATTCAATGTTAGAACTCCTTGCCCCCCCCGAATTTATTGGTCTTTACCGCAACTGCGTCCATTTCTAAACCTCTCACAAATGTCTATCTTGTCAGTCTTTCTGTCCCAAAATCACATCACAGATACGATCCACATCGTCCAGAGACAGATCCGCATACAGCGGCAGAGTCAGCACACGCAATGCCAGATGCTGTGCCACAGGTGTCTTCTCTGTTCCTGCGGTCGGATAATTCCGGTAGCACTCAAAACTGTTTGTCAACGGATAGAAGTATTTTCTGGCCGTGATACCCTGCTCAGACAGCATCTCAAAAATCTCGTTCCGAGTATACTTGTAGCCATCAAATACAACCGGGAAATACGCATAGTTGCTTTCTACGTTTTCCTGAATCGCACTGAGCTTGATGCCTTCTACGCCAGAAAGGCGCTCCCGGTAACGTTCCACGACCTTCTTGCGCTTGGCAATTTCCTCGTCCAGATGCCGCAGGTTGCAAATGCCCATCGCCGCCTGAAATTCGTTCATCTTGGCGTTGCCACCAACAAAGCAAACCGACTCAGGACCATGGATACCAAAATTCTTTTGATCGTTCAGTAGCTGCACCCAGCTGTCATCCTTAAAGCAGACTGCACCGCCCTCAATGGTGTTGAATACCTTAGTAGCATGGAAGCTGAACATGGATGCGTCGCCAAAGCAAGCGGTGGACACGCCCTTATACTTCACGGCAAAGGCATGAGCTGCATCATAGATTATCTTCAGGCCGTATTTTTTTGCGATTGTTTCAATAGCTTCCACATCACAAATATTGCCATATACATGTACCGGAACGATTGCCACCGTGCGGTCAGTGATAAGACTTTCGATCTTCGTCACATCCATAGTATAGTCTCTATCGTTCACATCGCAGAACACCGGAACAAGTCCATTACGAACGATAGCATGGGTGGTAGAAGCAAAGGTAAACGGCGTAGTGATCACCTCGCCGCCCTCCGGCAGGTTCAGGGCAGCAATAGCATTTTCCAGCGCCAGATGACCGTTTGTATAAAGTGCCACATGAGGCACTCCCAGATATTCCTCCAGCTCTGCCTGTAACTGCTTATGTTTTACGCCCATATTGGTCAGCCAGTGGCTTTCCCAAATAGGGAGGATTTCTTCGATGTATTCATCCAAGCTCGGCATAGATGAGCGAGTAACTAAAATTTTGTTATCCATCACTATTCTCCTTTCACAACTGCTTTATTTATCAGACCTTAGTCTTTAGTGATTTCATTTCCTTCAGCACTATACATTTCTCGTTTAATATCCTTTAACATCGAGATGTAGTCGTACTTCGGGGTATAGCCAAGTTCTTCGCGGGCAGGCGTAATATCCATAATATACTGAGGCGCATTAGGCTTATCAGGTCGCATAACTATCTGCGACTTTTTGCCGGCTTCTCCAAAGACCTCTACCATTCCCTTAATCTGATCCAGTAAAGAGGTTCCAATACCTGTTCCGACATTGTAATATCCGCAATCTCGATTTACAAACACAGCTTTATAAAGCATTTGGCAGAAATCTTTCACATAAACCATATCTTTTACACGACTAGAGTCTCCCCAGACTTCAATGGTTTCTCCTGCCCGTGCTTTATCAATCAATAACCGATAGCCAATTTTTCTTGAAACCCCATCAACATAATAGTGATCGATTGGCGAATACAGATAAATGGTCGGCAGTCTAAAAACAAACTTTTTAAGTCCATACATTTCATAGTAGTTTTCCATCATGTCTACCATAAAGTTTTTGGTCAGCACATAAATGGTATGATCGCTGGTGAAACTGAATTTTCTAGGCATATCGGCCTTTAAGATCAATTCCGTTTCGCCATAATCTTTAATGTCACCAAAACTCTGTGCAAACAGGATTCTGTCCGCATGGTTGTTTCTGCAATATTCAAGAATATTAAGATTGCCAGTGATGTTAACATCGATATAGTATTGCGGATCATATCCTTTCATTCTTGCAGGCATCGCTCCAGCTAGATCAACAACCGCATATACATCTTTGGGGAGTTTATCGAATTCATATTTCTTGGCAATATCAACCTGATA
>CABQGZ010000927.1 GCA_902463835.1 uncultured Lachnospiraceae bacterium | reverse complement strand
TTTTCATAAGATCCTCCTTTAGGATATGCGTATAGGGTTTATATTCAGCCCGTTTTAGCACAGGCACAGCTTTGTATTGTGGTTGGGTTTTGTTTATGTCCGCTTGACCACAGCGGGCAAGGCCGCAAGGTTTTCAGAAAGGCATCATCCCGTGGGTACCCACGGGATGAGGGGGCGCGCCCCCTCATCATAAGTCTTCGGTCTATTTATTATATATTCTCTTTTTCGCAGCCGCCGCGTGCTACAACAGGCCGATCGTTTTCCCGCGGTCGACTGCCTGCTGCCGATTTGGCACCCGGAGCTTTCGATAAATGCTGTTGCTGTGAAACTTCACCGTGCCCGCCTTCCGCCCTATTTTCTCTGCAATCTCGTTGTTGCTCATTCCAAGCGCCATCAGCCGCAGCACCTTTTTTTCCGTTGCGGTCAGCGCTTCGTAATATTCCGCCGGTGCTCGCAGATAATTGGGGAAGTACCTGCTCACGCTCCCCGCAAGCTCCATGATCTGGTTGGTAAAGGCATCCGTGCCTTTTTCTCTGTGGTAAATCGTCAGCATCTGCACCATGCAGATACCCTCGTCTGAGAGCAAACGTATATACCGGTATTTTTTTGCCAGTGCCAAGGCTGTTTCAAGCTCTTCGCACATAAGTTCCCTATCGCCTGCTTTATGGTGAATGATGGCCAGGAGCATATGACACTCACATAGATCCATATAACGCTTTCCCGGCTCCAAAAGGGTAATGAGCTGCCTGACCAGAACATAGGCCGCCATATTTTTTCCCACCTGCAAATAGCATCGTACCTTCACCAGCCATGCAAACATATCCATCATATAGATGTCCCCGTTCTCATCGGGAGCGGTTTTTTCAAGCCACTCGACAACGCTCTCCTGCTGCCCGTCATAGCAGGCCGCAAGGCATTCAAGGGCATTCAAGCTGGAGGTCAGTTCTTCCCAGCCTGTCTCGTGGATACGATTCCGGATTTTTTCAACCAGCGGCTTTGCCGTAGCCGCCTGTCCGTTCATGAGCAGGAGCCTCATCTGCAATGCCAGAGCCACAAACAGGCAGCGCATATCGCTCTCCTGCTCGATCAGCGGGATCGTTCCGGTCACAAGTATCAGCGATTTGAAGCAATCATTATTTTGATAGCACCATTCCGCAAGCAGGATATCATATACATTTTTCCCGACGCTGCCATACAGCTGATGCACTGTTTCGGATATTGTATCTTTATACCGCACCAGATACGGTCCGAATCTTGTAAAATCCCGGAATCCGTTCAATATGCTGGGGCGGCTGGCAGACAGCGTGAGCGACCTGACCGGTACCATGCCTGTCTTTACCAAAAAGAACATGATTCGCAGGAACATACCATCGCTTGTGTATGGCATGACCAGCTCCGCATAGATCCGATAATAGTCTCTTTCACAAAAGTCCTGCGGTTTCCAGTGCCTTGGCGTTTCCCCCAGAATACTCACATATTTCTTTGCCTTATTCAAGTCTCCTTCCATCGCCGAAAGCAGCGCGAGAAGCGGCGGCAGCGCCGGATGGCTTCTGCACGCCTCTGCGTCAAGCTGATAAAAGTAGCTTCTACAGGCCCACAGCGCGGACATATGAAAAGGCTGCCTTGCAAACTCATCCAAGATGGTTTCCAGCAGGCGTCCCTCTTTACACGCCTTTTCCATTACACAGATCAATTCTTTTTGAGAGCGCGGATATATCACATTTTCTTCCATGGTTTCCATCCTATCTGTTTTCCCGTACTTCTCGCCGAATCATCCTTGGTTATTATAATTCATTCTACACAATTTGTATAGCAAACTTCTATTAGATAAAATCCAAACCTTCAGCCAAACCACATGGTAATTAGAGTGCTGCGGTATAATCCTGACTATAAATCGTTGGCAGGCATTGCTGGATCTGTCCCGGCTCCGAGGACGAAGAAGTTGTTGCTGTCTGCGTTGTAGACGATTTGGCTGTTCTCCTTGGTGAACTTCGCCTCACTTGAGGCAAGCACCACCAGATCCTTCAGGTATTGGCGTTTGCCTCTATCTTGGTTCCGTCAATATAAACATGCTCCAAGTCCACATGTTCTTTGTTGAAAATATAGCTGTTAATTTCCTGTACAATCTCTTCCAAGGAACATCTTAGCTCCTGATTTATGAAGTCACACAGTGTGGCAT
>CABQGZ010000926.1 GCA_902463835.1 uncultured Lachnospiraceae bacterium | reverse complement strand
AACTACAATAGAACATCCGCAGACTTAGAGAGAGGGAAAATAACGAAGGTATTTCCACACGTAGCAGAAATTGGAAGGAAGCGAAGAGCTGAATATAAAATAGTTAAGATACCTACCAATTTTGCCCCTGTGGTGCATGGACGGTGGGAACGGTCGGAAAATGAAAGTAATGATGAAGCATTTTCCTTGATTGATGAAGAAGCATGGTATTACTGGAAGTGCAGCGCTTGCCACGAAGACATATGTTATCATGACGCGCCCATGGGGCGGAGTTTTCTGCCAAAGTACTGCCCAAATTGTGGAGCGAAGATGGACAAGGGGGACGGATAAGGATGCGGCCTGTGTATCTGATGGTGACCCAGGATAAATACCGGCTGCCGCTGGCGGTGGCGGATACAAAGACGGAACTGGCGGAGATCACGGGCAGCAGCCTGTCCAGCATCTGCCACTCCATTTCCCGGCAGCGGGCCGGAAAGAAAGCGACAGGCAAGACGAACTTCAAGTATGAGGAGGTATGGATATGATCTGCCCGGACTGCGGATATACGTCTATGGATGAGACGGTCTGCCCCCACTGCGGGGAACAGTTGGAAGAGGAGGCCATTTGCGAGGTCTGCGGCGCAGTGTTGCCGGACAGCAAGGCTGTTGGGTACAAGCACACGGTCTGCCCGGAGTGTGCCGAAAAACGCAGCACAGAGGACATGCGGCGGTATTTGAGGGAGACGCATGACTGGGAGGACTTCTGCCTGTACTGGATCGCGAGATACCCCAATGCAGCAAAGGTCCCGGCGGAGATCAGGGATGTACTGCTGCGGTTTATTGCCGGGAAGCTGGCCATTGGATATGAGAAGTACACAAAGGCCCTTTGGGAATACGTCCAGGAAGATATTGGAGACTATACAGACTGGAGGATGGAGCATGAAGCCACAGACGCGGAGAATACTCAGGCATCTTGAGGAACACGGCAGCATTACCCAGGAGGAAGCCACGGATCTGTACGGCTGCACGCGGCTGGCCAGCCGGATCTGTGAGTTAAAACGGGAGGATCGGGAGATCAAGCGGCATTTTGAGACCGGCGTGAATCGCTATGGGGAGCATGTGCGGTACGCCAGATATTTTATGAGGAGGGAAAACCATGGCACTGAAACCGTTTAACGAATTGATTAAAATTGATGTCCTGCCGTTCTGCGATATGCGAGAGGCGAAAAATGAAGATGGGAAAACGATCAAGGTCCCATATCTCAGCTGGGGGAAATGCGTAAAACTACTGCATGAAAACGGGGCAGAAGCGGTGTGGTATACACCCGTTGAATGCCCGGACACGCACACCTACCTTTGGCCCCAAGCGAAAGTCACCACAAGCAAAGGAAGAGATACAGAGTGCTGGTTCGTACGGGTAAAAATTCACATTGACGATCTGGAATTCACCTATGACGCTCCACTGTTAAACGGTTCACTGGTGGTATACGCAGACACCTTGAATCAACTGAGGATCAATAATGCACTGGCGCGAACGTTTGTAAAAGGCGTGGCTGTGCGGACAGGGCTGGGGTTTGATCTGTGGGCCGAATCGGAGAATGATGACGGCGCGGATGATTTGAGCCGTCACAGTATCTGGGCGATCAAAGAACGCATTGAACGGCTCATTACTGTAAAAGAACGGAACGGGCTTGATCACAGAGATCTGTTGAGTGGATTGGGCATCAATGAAAAGCAGCTTTCCGTGATTATGCAGTATTTCTCAAAGATTGCCAGCTTTGAATCTGCGGTCAGTAAATTATGATTCAAAGCAAAGACCGGAGCGGATGGTTCGGAGCGTCGGACACAGCTATGATCATGGGATGCTGGACGACGAAAACATTTGCAAAATGGTGGCTTGAGAAATTAGGCACGGCAACGAGATCCTTTACAACACCTGCCATGCAGTGCGGGACAGCCTATGAGCACAGAATTTTAGATGCGTTGGGCGTTAAAGAAAAAGACCGGCAGATCAAAATAAAACGGTTTTTGCTCAGGGTGAATTTTGACGGGACAGGAAAAGGAATGATCACTGAGGTAAAAACCTATTCCGGCGAAAAATTTAAGCTGACGAAAGCGTATTGGATGCAGTGCCAAGTTGAAATGTTTTCCAGTGGATATGGTTTTTTTAGAGCAAGGAAAAAATGCCGGATCGCGGCATACCGGATC
>CABQGZ010000925.1 GCA_902463835.1 uncultured Lachnospiraceae bacterium | reverse complement strand
ACCCACGACCCTGAATTTATTTCCAGCTGCTGTACGCATATATTGCATATGGAGGCAGGAAAGATTGTAGAGAATTATCCGCTTGACCATGAAGGAGCAAAAAGGTTGGAAAAGTTTTTTCAGGAAGGGGGCGGTTTTTGTGATACCGACAGCAGGCAGAGGGAACATGTTCCCTTATGCCCATGAAATGGGCGATAATATCCGTATGGTCTGCGGAAATGACGAGTGTACGGTATTCCAAATGAAGGACACAGGTGGTGAGGGGATTATGACTTTTTACCAGGTGTTCCCCGGCGTGTACCTGCTCTATAATGACTTCCACATGGAACACTGCGTATCCGGCTTCGACCCGTCCATAGAAATGCTGTGCATCGATCACTGCAGAGAAGGGCGGATTGAGTGGAACATCGAGCATAACAAGTATATTTATATTGAATCGGGAGATATCCAAATCAACACCCGCAAAAACCACACAGGAACCTTTCGTTTCCCGCTTTCCCATTATCATGGAATTACCGTGGGCTTTGCGGTGGAGGAGGCGGAAGAATCCTTGCTCCATGTGATGGACGGCTTTTCGATTGATTTAAGGAGGTTGCAGGAGAAATTCTGCGAGGGCGGCAGGAATTTTATCATGCGTGCCGGAGCGAAAATCGACCATATTTTTTCGGAGCTTTACGATATCCCCGATCATGTGCGCCTGCCTTATTTCAAAATAAAAGTGCTGGAGCTCTTGCTGTTTCTGGAAACGCTGGAAGCGCCGGCTGCCAGTGAGGAGCGTCCGTATTTTTATAAAACCCAGGTGGATAAGATCAAGGATATCGTATCCCTCCAGACGCAGAATCTGGAGCGGTGGTACACAATTGAGGAACTGTCACAAAAATTTGAATTCCCAATTACCTCCATGAAGCAGTGCTTCAAAGGCATTTACGGGGTGTCCATGTATGACTACATGAAGGAATACCGTATGAACGCGGCGGCGCTGATGCTGAAAAATACGGACGAGCCGGTCATTGCGGTTGCGGGCAAAGTTGGGTACACAAATCCGGGAAAATTCTCCGCAGCCTTCCGTTCTGTTCTCGGAGTCACTCCGACAGAGTACCGGAAATCTGTTGTCTGAATGGATTAGCCGGGAAGCCTTTGGAGTAGAGTTAGATATAGCAAACCGGTAAAATAAAACTGTTCAGAGTCAGACAAAGACGTGTTTTCAAGGTTGGCTCTGAACAGCTACTAAATTTTATCGGAGGTATCAAAATGAACAAACAAAAAGGGACTTTCGCCTCCATCTATTCCTTTGCGGAACAGGCGAAAGGGAAAATGGCAGCATCCATCCTGTGCGCTATTATCAGCGTGGCGGGTGGTCTGCTGCCCTATCTCGGTGTGTACCGGATTATTTTAGTTTTCTTTGACGGAGATCCTTCTATGGAGCAGATTCTGCCGTGGGTTCTCCTATGTGCGAGCGGGTATGTTGTGAAGCAGCTTTTTCATGGGATATCCACAAGCCTTTCCCACATATCGGCGTACCGCATCTTGGAAAACATACGCCTGGCACTGGCTGAAAAGCTAATGCGTTCTCCTCTGGGCTATGTGCTGTCGGAAACTGCCGGCAACTTAAAAATCGTGATTGTTGACCGGGTGGAAACCATTGAGCTGCCGCTGGCGCACATGATTCCCGAAGGGATTTCCAACCTGCTGCTGCCAGTGTGCGTGTTTGCGTATCTGCTTGTCATGAACTGGAAAATTGCCCTTGCGGCACTGGTCTGCGTCCCCGTGGGCGTAGTGGTGTATACTGTTATGATGCGGAATTACAGTTCGCAGTACGACAAGTATATGAAGTCTTCCAACCATGTCAACAGCGTGATTATCGAGTATACGGAGGGCATACAGGTTATTAAAGCTTTTAACCAGTCCACGGATTCCTACCAGAAATATGCGGATTCCGTTAGTGACTTCAAGGAATTTACCCTGGACTGGTTTCGCTCCACATGGGGGCTTATGAACCTGGGCGCGGCAATTCTGCCAAGCACCCTGTTGGGCGTCCTTCCGGTGGGAATCCTGCTGTATTTATCGGCTGAGCTTACCCCGGCTGAGTTTACCCTCGCCATCATTCTTTCCATGAGCATCATCGGACCGGTGAGCTGGTTTAATAACGCAGTCAATGATTTTAAATCAATCCAGTATGCTATAAAGG
>CABQGZ010000924.1 GCA_902463835.1 uncultured Lachnospiraceae bacterium | reverse complement strand
TTACATATTCAAGTAACTACAGGCTCATGTCCTTCTTTTTCCTCGCTGGTTTTGCGAAACTTTGTAAGATACTGCATAGTTTAATTTGCTGGAATACAGCCCCAAAACAAGTGTGGTACGCAGACCAGCCAGTAACACAAGTCCTGGGGAAGAGGTATGCCTGTACTCAGACCCTTGCAAGACGTCGGCACTTAGCGAGCAAGTCATGAATATGGCTTGCGAGGTTAGTGTCCGCTACGTCTGTGCATGGAGCGAGAGCGCGTCTGATACAGGCATACCTCTTTCACAGGACGGCACTTACTCCTGACCTGCGTACCACACTTGCTTTGGGGCGTCCCTTCGCCGCAATTCCAAATAGGCCTTCCTTCGTCAAACCACCCTTTACTTCTTCACGCCTTTGGTGTCCCGGTTGCCTACCCTAAGCCGGTGCAGGGCCACTTCCTTGTCCTTCTGAGTGACGGTGCGCTCTTCATGGTCGGCCAGCACGTAGACCGCCTCCAGCACATCCTTCTCCGCCAGCTTCATGCCGCGGACGCCCACGGCTCCCTTTTTCTTCTCCGGCACATCCGCCACGGCAAACCGCAGGAACATACTCTTCTCCGTCTGCAATACCACAGTCTGACCATCCTCCACCGGAGCTGCAAGCAGCAGGGCGTCGCCTTCGTTCAGCTTCGTGGCTGCTGTTGTACGCTTCGCCACATCGAACTCGCCGCCGTCCACCAGCTTCATCATGGCGCTGCGGCTTACAAAGAGCAGCTTTCTTCCTGCCAGATCCGCAAGACTGGCGATACAGATCATGGTTTCCTGGCTGCTGTTGTAGTTGCTCACATTGTCCAGGGGTGTTCCCTTATCCCGGAATTTTCCGAAGGGAAGATCCGACACCTTCACCAGATGCTGCTGCCCGGTATCGGTGAAGATGCAGAGCTTGTCCGTATTCATACAGCGGATCCGGTACTTGTTCTCCGTGTCCGCCGCCTCCTTGTTGCGCTCGTAGGCAGATACGTCGATGGCCTTGGCATAGCCGAACCGGTCCATCAGCACTACCACCTCCATCTGCTCCTGCTTTTTCTCCTCGTACACTGCCTCCTGGGCGTTCTCGATAGCTGTCTTTCTGGGCTTGCCGTACTCCTTCTGGAAGCGCTCCAGCTCGCCGATGATCACTCTTGCCATGGCTCCACGGTTCCCCAGGATCTCCTCATAGTCGGCGATATTTTTCAATGTAGTCTCATGATCCTTCATCAGAGCTTCGATCTCAAGACCAATCAGCTTATACAGCCGCATTTCCAGAATAGCTGTGGCCTGACGCTCCGTGAAGCGCAGCATGGAAGCCTGCTTCTGGGAGATTCTGGATTTGAACCGAATGTTCTCGGTGGCTCCTGTAGTGAGGCAGGCTTTTGCGTCCTTGATATTCTTGCTGCCCCGAAGAATCTCGATGATCAGATCGATGACGTCGCAGGCCTTGATCAAGCCCTCCTGAATCTCCTTTTTGTCCAGCTCTTTTGTGAGCAGTGTCTTATATTTTCGGGTGGCCAGCTCATACTGGAAATTCACATGGTGACGAATGATGGGCACGATTCCCATGGTCTCCGGGCGTCCGTCCGCCACCGCCAGCATGTTGACGCCGAAGGTATCCTCCAGCCTTGTCTTCTTATAGAGCATATTACAGAGATTCTCCACATCACAGCCCTTCCGCAAGTCCAGCACAATGCGGATGCCCTCCTTGGAGGACTGATTGGAGATATCTACGATATCGCTTGTCTTCTTGGATTCCACCAACCCATAGATGTCATTCAAAAATTTCCCGATGTTGGCGCCAATCATAGGGTAGGGGATTTCCGTGATCACCAGGCGTTCCTTGCCGCCCTTGACCTGCTCCACCTCCACTTTTCCGCGAACCTTGATCTTGCCCATACCTGTCTCGTAGATAGATACCAGCTCGTCCTTGTTCACCACGATGCCGCCGGTGGGAAAATCCGGCCCTTTGATGTACTCCATCATCTCTTCGGTGGTGATGTCCGGGTCTTTCATATAGGCTTTGACGCCCTCGATGACTTCATTTAAATTGTGAGGCGGAATGCTGGTGGCCATACCTACCGCGATTCCCTCCGCCCCGTTGATGAGGAGGTTGGGCACCTTCACGGGAAGCACGGAGGGTTCCTTCTCCGTCTCATCGAAGTTGGGGACGAAG
>CABQGZ010000923.1 GCA_902463835.1 uncultured Lachnospiraceae bacterium | reverse complement strand
GTAATAATGTGCCTTTGGTAGGAAATAACCCTGAAGTCTTTTGTATTGATGGCAATGCCATTGATCGTCAGCCCCAGAACGGCGGCAACGGTATCGGATATCAGAAGGACATTGCATATACCCTGACGGCGACAGATCACCATGCGGTATTCAGCCGTCAGCGGGTAGATGTTTTTGCGGAGAGCGAAGTGGTCAGCACCGAAAGCGCCCGGCAGCACAAGGATGCTACAGATCTGGTGGCACAGCCTTATCAGAATGTAGTCGGCACACTCGTCCGGTCAGACCATAAGGGTATTGGCAATCAGTATGTCAGCAATGATAAGTGCATCGTGGCCTCCCAAAACCTGATTCGCCGTCTGACACCACTGGAATGTGAGCGCTTGCAAGGATTTCCTGACCATTGGACAGATATTCCCGGAGCTTCCGATGCGGCACGGTATAAAGCCCTTGGAAATAGCGTGGCGATCCCGTGTGTGGATTATGTTATGCGGGGTATCCTGCTTGCAATACGCAACGGAAATGCGGAATAAAGGACGCTTTTTCTCCGTTTTGCCACCTGGATATTTATGAAATTCTGTGATATGTGTTTGGAAAAAGGAGGGATACAAAATGGCAAACAAAAGACCGGATGGCGATGGCCTGGTTCGAAAAAGGAAAGATGGAAGATGGGAAGGACGGATCGTTGTCGGGCATAAAGCCAATGGTACTCCAATCTTTCGCTCCGTCTTCGCTAAGACACAGAAAATGCTGATGGAGAAACTTCACCAGCACATTGAAACATACCGGGATGTTGAACTGTCCGAGGAGTGCGATATTCCATTGGGCGAGTGGCTGGACCGATGGAAAGAGAACTATGCGGCGTATGCGGTACGGCCCAATACTTTATCCAGCTATGAAAGCATGATCGAAAACTACATCAAGCCACGCTTGGGCATGATGCGAATTTCGGATATTACCACAGAAGATATTCAGCAGATGTACAACGGACTGAAAGAAAATGGCAGGATCAATGAGCATGATACCATGGGGTTTCAACTTGCGGATAGTTCTATCCGCAGAATTCATATGATGCTTCATGAGGCTATGGATGCGGCTGTACGGGAGCATCTGGTAGTAGACAATCCAACAAATGGTACGAGAATCCCGAAACCGAACTATCCCCCGAAGCAGATTTTGACCGAAGAACAGGTGGAAAGGTTTATGACAGAGCTGGAGAATGACGCTGTCTGGCACGATCTCTTCTATACAGAGCTGACAACAGGGCTTCGCCGTGGAGAGATTTGCGGTCTGCAATGGCAGGACTTGGATTTTTCTACGGGGAAACTGCGGATACGCCGTGCGGTAATAGCGATGAAACATCAGCCATGCTGTGTAGGTGAAACGAAGACCGACGCGGGCAGGCGTACCATTACGTTACCGCCCCATACTTTGGAGATGCTTAAAAACCGCAAGAAAACATCCTATAGTCAGTGGATTTTTCCCAATCCTGTTCGTCCGGAAGCACCAATGGCCCCCTCTACTCCCTATCATCAAATGAAAAGGTTACTCAAGCAGGCAGGGTTGCCGTCTATTCGCTTCCATGATTTGCGCCACACATTTGCTACACATGCCCTGACAAGCGGAGTCGATGCGAAGACCTTGGCTGGAATATTGGGACACACAAACGCCTCATTCACGTTGGATACCTATACCCATGTGACCAAAGGTATGCGGGAACAGGCCGCAAATGTCGTTGGAGATTTTCTTGGTCAGATCATGTAGGAGGAAAGCATAATGGCAGGGAGAAGAAAAAACGGGGCGGGAACAATCCGAAAGAGGAAAGACGGGCGTTGGGAGGGGCGCGGCGTCGTATCCTACAAGGAGAACGGTGACCCGGTTACAAAAAATGTCCTGGCAAAAACCAGGACTGAGTGTCAGAATAAACTGAATGAATTGATTGAGAAAACGCTTCCCCCCAGCAAAAAATTGGCTCCGGATATGCCATTTGGTGTGTGGATCGACTTTTGGTATCAGAATTATGTCAAGCCAGGTGTTCGGGAGTCGACCAGAGATGCATACGAGAATAACATCTATAACCATATTATCCCGGAACTTGGGAAAATACCGCTGAATCAACTGTCTGAAAGTGACTTGCAGCAATTCTATTCAAAAATGCTGAAAAGTGGTCGGGTGATTCGAGTTGAGCAATAT
>CABQGZ010000922.1 GCA_902463835.1 uncultured Lachnospiraceae bacterium | reverse complement strand
TATAGGGAACTGCACATTGGGAATGTCCAGATATGCAATAAGAAGAAGATTTCTGATTTTCCTCTATACGCATCCCTCCGTTTTACACATGAGGACGATTCTTATCACCCTATTTCCAGGCGGTTTTCCCTCAAATCCCCATACCATTTTTTATGGTAAGGACATTGTAAAACCCAAATGTCACAGAAATGTCCGAGCCAATCATCCAATCAGCTTAAAAACAGCTTGAATTGTTACAAAGCTCGGACATTTTAAAATTTTTAGTCAGTATCATAAAGAAAATCATTTTTCTCAAGTGTGTATTTCAGGCCTTCAATCAGGCTTAAATCATCTTCTACATATAATATCTTTTTTTCATTCATTTTTTATCCATCACTCCGGATGCCTCCGACATATAAAAAGTAAAATTGCAATTTCCACAGCCAACAGAGCCAGCAGGACATACAGCATTACCGGCCATACGCAAGCGCCTCCCGCGAGCAGCAGCATTACCACAGGAACCACATATTTCCGGGAATGATGCCACAGGTCGCTTTCAATCTTCCAGCCACGAATGGGATAAAACCATTCCATGAGCACAGACAGCACCGCACTCTGCAGGGCAAAGAAAACAGCCCCGGCAATCATCAGGACAGTGACACTGCCGTTTTGTATCTGCCAGCTTAAGAGGAATAGCACATCCGCCGCCATATTACAGGAAAAGATAAACAGGCAGTATGGGATGCAAAAGCGCCGTCTCTGTCCGGGCAGGAAACGGACTGCCTGCTCCAGGTCACGGTCGCAGGACAGCAGGATACAGATGGGCGTATTCAGTGATAAAATTGCAAAGCCCACCGGGACAACAGACAGCCCGGCCATTTCTCTTAAGAAATACGGCATTACAATGGCTACGCACCACATCACAGCAGTATTGACCAGATAATTCCTGTGGCAGCTCAGATACCGGAAAAAGTACCGCCATAAGGAACCTCTCTTCCGTTGCTTAATAGCATGGCTTTTCATATCTTCTGCGCTGCTTTTTGCGCATATAGGGATACCCGGAGGGTGTTTCTCACTCTCCCCCTGATAAAAAGCGTAGACCTCTGCCTTCCACAAAATCAGAATAGCAATGAAACCATTCGCAAGCAGCAACAATTCAAACCATGATCTGCTTTCTAAAAACAGAATGGCGGACACTATGGCAGCGGCCCAAAGCCCGCCCATATACCAATATTTTCTCAGGGAATAGGCTGCGGCAGCCATAAGAACCGCATGAAGCATGCTGATGGCCATCCCTATCATCTCTATGGGCTTCCATGCAGAAACGGCCAGCAGAACTGCCAGAAGCAACCCTGTCTTTGTAAGAACCGTATAGGCTCCCAGCGCCGCCACATAGGAAAATACAAATTCCCGACCATGCCCTGGCAGCATCAGCATATGTTTCAGCTCCACAGCATTATCTCTGGAAGAAAGGGCCTGCCACATCACGCCGGCAGTAAAGGCGCTGATCATCAGGAGCCGTACAGATGCCGCAACCTGTACCTGAAAACCTGCGATATACAGCCCCCAAAACAGAATCACATCAATCAAAAGCGTCCGGGGCAGCCGCTCGTATCTTGTCCCAAACAGTTTTTTTGCAAAAGCTTTACCTGTCATTTTCATCATGCAGTGCCTCCCGGATATCCGCGGCATCGATCTGCCCGCCTTCAAAAGTCTGCCGGATCTTACCGTCCTCCAGGACAAATACCCGGTCAGAGGTCAGCGTAATGCTCTCCAGGATATGGGAAGAAAACAGCACAGTCCCATACTCTTTATAGCCCAAAATCTGCTGGTACAGATATTCCGTACTCTGGAAATCCAGGCCATTGACCGGTTCGTCCAAAAGGAGCAATCTGGGTTTCAGGGCAAAAGCCGTGATCAGAAATGCTTTTTTCCGGTTCCCGGTTGACAGCTCCCGTAACAGGGTATCTGTATATTCTTCAAAGTGAAAGCCCTGTACCAGCTCCGACACATCGGTCACCTCTTTCCCATAGGCGGCGCATACATAGGCCAGGTATTCCCGGAAAGTAAAATACGAAAAGGAATTGTCCTCGGCAAACACCGTATAGCGGCAAAGCTTAAAGTCCTGACTCCGAAAATCCACAGGAGCGCCGCCAAAGCAGATACCGTCTGAACGGAAAGTAGGGAGCAGGCCGGAAATCACCTTCAGAAATGTG
>CABQGZ010000921.1 GCA_902463835.1 uncultured Lachnospiraceae bacterium | reverse complement strand
GCATACAGGAGTTCCAGCGTATGATCAAAGACCGCCCCACCGTGGAGAACCCCAAGTATACCCGGCTGGTGCAGCAGTATAAGTTTGACAGGCTTTCAGCCCTGGCTGAGAGGTATTTAGGGTTATGAGCGAGTGGCAGATATTCTATGCGGTGTGGCGCTGCCTGCGCTGCGCCTGGTACAAGTACAGGAGAAAGATTGTGAGGTTTTGGGATAGAATGAAATGGGCTATGATCGGAGGCTTCGGGTATATACTGATCCGCTTCCTGTTCCAATACTTCCAGTCACTGACAGGAGGCTAAATCATGGCAAAGAACAACATCCGCTCCGTCCGGTTCTCGGACGAGATGATGGAGATCATCAATCAGCAGATCGGTGACAACTTCACTCAGAGGTTCGAGCGCATGGTCTACAACTGCTATATGCTGCTGCCGGAGAAAGAGCGGCAGGCCGAAAGGCTGGATGTACTCATCAAGGAAAAGCGCGAGGAACTGAATAAGCTCCAGGATCGCTACTACAAAGGGGCGAAGTTTCTCAATTCGCTGGACGCCCGGCTGCGTGATCTGAATTATCTGTTTGACGCGCAATCGTAACACATCAACCGCACGCTGCGGCGCGGATCGCTGAACCGGCCAACACCGCAGCGTGTTACATAGCGGGGTGCTGTAACGGTAGCAGGCCAGGCTCTGAAGCTGGAAATAGAGGTTCGACTCCTCTCCCCGCAACCATACATTTTTTTGAAAGGAGTGTTGACTTCAGGAGGCTTCTACCACCACTGTGACTACCATTCTTGGTAACACCTCTACGCTGGCTGAACTGGTCGGTGACGTCTGGGACATCATGACGGCAAATCCCGTGCTGCTGGTGTTCCTGTGCGCCGGTCTGGTCACCCTGGGCTTTTCCATCTTCCGGAAGGCCAAGCGTGCCGCCCGCGGCTAAAGCCGCAGACAAGGGGTATGGGGATCGCCCCATACCCCTTTCTTTCATGGAGGTAACTATGACTGTTTCCACATTTCTCGCCGGGTGCTGCCGCTTGGTGACCGGCACATTTGACGCCGTATTTTCAGAGCCGCTGCTGGCGTTCTTCCTGACCGTCCTGGTCATGGCCATGGTGGCGGGGCTGTTCCTATACATCTACCGTAGGGCTAAACGATTTTGAGTGAGGTATTGCTATGATCAAGTTTCTTGTAACCGCTGCTATTGTCCTGGTCTGCGTGTTCATCCTGGTACTGGTACTGTGTCTGATGATTTGGGTAGTCACCCGCCTGCTGCGCTGGCTGTTCCCCCAGCGCTTCGGCGGCAAGGCCGCGCCGGTGAAGAAGCCGAAGAAGGTCAAGAAGATCGTCCTGGCAGAGCCGGACGATGGGGATGACGAAGCGTAACACAGACAGATCTTCGAAGCCCGGCGTCAGATCGGGAAAATGTGTTACACAAGAAAGCAGCGCCCAGGCGGACGCTGCTCTCAAGTAAGTTAGCTACGGAGCTTTCGCCTTGCTATGGACATGATCGCCAAGATCAGCAGCAGCGGGTTACTGACGATGATCTTGATCGCGTTCCATAGGACAAGCGCCGTGCTATATAGTAAGTCGGCCATGTGGTCACCTCCTTTGCCGTTGTGTTGGTAGCTTGGTGGCAAAGGAGGCCCTCTGGCCTTATATCACGACTGGGTAGCTCAATGGTAGAGCCTCTCGCTTCGGACGGGTATATGTGAGTGAAACGCCGTCGATGTCGGTTCGAGTCCGACCCCAGTCAAAGTAAATCCCCCGCCTGCGGCGAGGGATTAGGGGTTAGTCCTTCTTATAGTAAAATTTCTCTTTCAGGTACTCGATAAAACCTTGGATGCTGCTGTCTCCGGTATTCCGCTTGTATATGGAGTACTCAGTGGTAACTATTAGTGCTAATACTGCTACTGCAAATTCCATAGTAGTTTCTCCTTATCGAATTTCCCTCAGTATAATGTTTTTCTTTGGAGGTGTCAAGCCGTGAAAAAAAGCATAGTTTCTTTGTTGCTCGTTGCTTGTATGCTTCCGTGTTGCATATCATTTTCTTTTGCAAATGAGGGATATGCATTGCATTCCCGGGCTTTCTTGCCTGAGCAAATCCTTGCGCTATTAAGGAGCAAAACCGATATTACGTTACTTGATATAATGCTCATGTACGGTAAGGAAGCAAGCAACCGAAAACAAGAGATAGACCGCC
>CABQGZ010000920.1 GCA_902463835.1 uncultured Lachnospiraceae bacterium | reverse complement strand
ATACATGGTCGATTACTTTTTTATCCCCGTAGGAAAAACTCACATCCTGCATTTCAATGTCCAGCCGGTCTGGGGTCTGTTCTTTGCCGTCAATGTCAATCTGAGGACTCTGGTTGATTTCTTCCACACGGTCAATAGAAGCATCGATCATGGAAAGCATAAAGAACATTTCTCCCGCGCTTTCCAACTGGCTATATACCATGAACGCCGATACTAAGATTATCAGACAATATGTCAATTCCAGCGTGCCGTTTATGAAAAGAGCGATAGAGCAGAAAGCAGCAGCGGCACTGGCAATCCGAAGGACAACCTGCTCGGCAGCTATATAGGGAATCCTCTGTCTTTCAATAAGCTGGTTTTTCCTTTGTGTTTCATCAATGGACTTTTCCAGCGCAGTATTTGACTGCTTTGCCATGTGGAACGCTCGTACAACGCTCATTCCCTGTATGTATTCCAGTACAGCGTCCATAAATTCTGTTTGTGCATCTAACCGTATGGGAGATAATCTTTTGGAGCAGCGCAGGAGCATTGTGTTAATTACCATGAACAAAATTACGCCAGTTAAAAAAATCAAACTGATCTTCCAGCTAAAATAGCTCATGGCAACAGAAAAGATACTTGCGTGGATTACGCCAACCAAAGTCCGTACGATAACAGCAAAGGACATGCTTTCAAGGTCGCTCATAGTCGCTGTTGAAACGGATGTGAGGTTGCCCAGACTATGGCTATTGAAATAACCCATCGGCATATATTTCATACGGTTGCCAATTTGAATCCTCTTATCCTCACACATTCGGTAGCTGCCTTCGCCTTCTTTTCCATGCGCCAGATACCAGAAAATAGCGGTGCCGATCACACTGACCAGCATAATACCGAAGGCTAAAAGCGCAGTCTGTGCGGTGATATTATCATGGACTAATCCGTCCAGCACTACCAGAAGGGCAGCAAATTGCAGAGCCTCTAAAATGCACCGTATGATTTCATAAAAGAGTCCTAAATACCAGTTTCGGCTCTGGCGGCCCGCAAATTCAAAAAATTTTCTAAAAGAATGTATCATACTGTTTTCACCTCCTTTGCACCCATATGGGCTGTCCACATCGTATGATAAAGACTGCACTCTTTTAGTAATTCCTCATGCGTTCCCTTCGCTTGGATTGTCCCATCCTTTACAACAACGATCTGGTCGGCATCCGTTATTGTGGACAGGCGGTGAGCAATTACAATCAATGTTTTTCCCTTTGTCAATCGGCTGATGGCCTCCTGTATTACCGCTTCATTTTCCGGATCAGTATAGGAAGTGGCTTCGTCAAGGATTACAATCGGGGCGTTTTTCAGCATAGCTCTGGCAATCGCGATTCTCTGGCGTTCTCCACCAGACAAGTGCCCTCCGGCACCGCCAACCACGGTTTCATATCCATGCTCAAGATTCATAATAAACTCATGACAGCCGGAAGCCTTTGCAATCTGTTCCACTTCGGAATCGCTTGCCTCTGGCTTGCCCATACGGATATTGTTACGCACCGTATCGTTAAACAGATAATTGTCCTGCGATACATAGGAAATCAAATCGTTCAGTTGGTCGGTAGAAATTTCTTTTACGCTTTTACCGCCAATCGTAATCAGTCCCCCGGTCACATCCCAAAAGGACGCAATCAATTTTGCAATCGTTGATTTTCCGCTGCCGGATGGCCCTACAAAAGCTGTAATTTTTCCCTGCGGAATTGTCAGATCAATTCCTTTCAAGACCTCTTTTTCCTCGTATGCAAAATGGACATTTTCCAGAGCAATATCAAGGTTCTGTAAATCACATTTCCTCTCCGGCCGGACAAGCTCCGGCTGGTTTAATATACCGTCAATCTCACCCATTACAGTGCCTATTTTTGCAATATCATCAGTAAAGAACATTGCGGCTACAAGCGGGCCTGCAATTCCCAACGACAGGACAGTTACCGTAATAAAGGTTGCGGCTGACAGGGAACCACTCATGTAAAACAGGCACCCGACGGGAAGTACGCTAATCAACGCCGCGGGCCATACACTCATCATAATCGCCGAATATTTTTGTGTATCTTTCATCCAGTCTAAGATCAGGTCTGCGTTTGCATGGACGGCATCTGTAAATTTCTGGTAGGAATTATCTGCCTGATTAAACGCCTTAATGACCTCAATTCCGCCGATGTATTCTACCGTTGTTGCGCTC
>CABQGZ010000919.1 GCA_902463835.1 uncultured Lachnospiraceae bacterium | reverse complement strand
GTCTACCATAAAAACCAACTGCTTCATGGCTTTCCTTCGCTCCCGGAAGTACTCTGCGCGGCTTTTTTCAGCCACCCTATCACCTCCCCCTGTAGCTAACCACATTATATGCGTAGCTAACCACAAAAGTCAACCCCTTTTTCAAAAATTTTATTGACGAAAAACAAATCAATGGTTATGATAAGAACAATAAAACTCAAAACATGGGGTGGGCAAAGATGAAATGGTTAAAAACAAGAAAAGGCACCGCTTTGCTCATGTTTCTCATTTCAGTGCTGTTCGCGGTTGTATTTGGCGGACTGCTATCCTTGTTTCTGGGACACTTTTTGAACACGGTACTCAATACATATCTCATACTTTCGGCGCCAATGTCGCTTGCGGCGGTACTGCTGCTAATTACAAATATCCCAGACGATTTTGTGTGGGGCATAGCCTGCGGCTGTTACTACGGGACTTTAGGCATAGCGGTACTCATCGAAAAACTTGGGTGGTATATGTCTGATGAAGCACGATTTACGATCAGTGCGGTCATTGCTGTGCTGGTATGCTATATCGTGTGGTTGAAGAAAAAGCCAAAAGAGAAATAAAGAAGAGGGGCCTGCGCCCCTCTTCTTTTTGTTACCACGGTGCCCTTGTGTCTATGGTTTTCTCCTTGATGTCGAAAGCAATGGCCATCGCCCGCTTCTGTGCAGCGGTGAGGTTCAGCCCGTTGATGTATGCCAGCTGCTTGTCGATCTTGGAATAAGCGTCGCTCTTTCCGTCTCCGTCGTAGTCCTCGCCGGTCATGCCGCTCATTGCCGTCTTGGCAATCGCCGTATTCGCAACACCCGCGCCGCTCATGGCCTCCTTCACCCACTTGGTCGGCTCGTAGCTGCTGACCACTTTGGCCTTTGCCACCTCGTTGGCCGCCTTATAGATGTAGTCGATGCACTCCACCTTCTCCTCATTGCTCATATTGCGGTAGGCCGCGCTCTGCGTCAGCTCCGTCAGCCACTTGTACGCCTCGCCGCCCTTCTTCTGGGCGTATGTCACATATTGCTCACCTGTCAGGTTGATCTCCTGATTGTCTGCATTGAAGTATTTTTTTGCCCGCGAGGGGAATACATTCTCCCCCGTGACCTCATAAAGCCGCAGCAGTTCTTCCTCCATCGCGCTCATGTCCACAGTGGAGGTATAGGCAGGGTTCAGGAAGTTGTTAAAGGCCCGCGTTCCCACGTCACCCGTACTCTCTGTCCGGCCCCATGCGTCGATATAGGGGATCTGGCTATAATCCCAGATGGGGATCTTGGCGCTGGCCCGTCCCAGCGCATACTGCACGTTGTTGGTCAGCTTGGAGTTCTTGCTGGTGAACGTGGTGTACCGCAGCCCCTCGCCCGTGCGCTCTGCCTGTCCCAGAATGGTGGGAATGCCCTGTGATACATAGCTGGTGGCTGCGTTAACCAGCGCCGTGGGCAGCCCCGGCAGTCCGTTGCTGCTGGCATACCCCACAGAATCGAACACATCGTTCAGACTTTGCAGGCAGCTCATTTCCAGCATCGGCTCCGACACCTGTGATATCGCCGTCAGCCAGTCCGCCATCGTGGCAGGCTTATCCCCGCCGTCCGTCAGTTCCCACAGGTTCACGCCCACAAAGAACGGCAGACACTCCGGCGCCAGCCAGTCCAGCGTCACGCTGGTACCGTTGGGCAGCTCCAGCGCATACGCCTGATGCCCCGCCAGCTCCATGAAGTCGTTTTTCTTGTCGTCATCGTCGCCGTGACCTCGTACAAGGCCCTGTGCCGCCCAGAAGAGCCCCAGCGCCAGCAATCCCGTACCCGTCAGGCCCGCCGAAATGGCGTCAATGGCTTCCGCCGCCGTTTTCGTACCCTTCTGCACATCGAAAATGGCCTGCTTGAAGCCGTTCAGCAGTCCGATGGGACTGTACTCCACGCCCCGCGCCAGAATGTTGGCCGGCGTCTTGCGGAACGGCAGAATACCCTCCATCACCGTGGAGATCGTCCGCTTCGCGCCGTTCTTGCTGTTTCGGCCCATGCGGCCCAGTTCGCTGATAGCCTGCGAAAAGGCATTGGTGTCCCGGTAGGTGGCTTTCTGCGCTTCCTTGATGGCGTATTCCCGCGCCTTTACCACCTTGTCGCCGCCCTTGGCGATCATCTCCGCCGTGATGCCGTTGGCCTTGCAGTACTGGGCCATGGCGTAGGCA
>CABQGZ010000918.1 GCA_902463835.1 uncultured Lachnospiraceae bacterium | reverse complement strand
CGCCGGATTTTTGTTGCTGGTGAAAATCATGTTGAAGTTGCCTTCCTTGTTGTAGCGGCGGTCAATCAGATCAAAGAACATACGGGTACATTCCTTGTCGAACTCGCAGTGCCCAATCTCATCAATAATAAGACAGCTTGGACGCACCAGAGCGTTGAGACAGGAGTCCGCCTTACCACTACGCTTGGCTGCGAGGAATCTGTCCCGTAATTCCGAGGCTTTAATGAAATAGGTCTTCATACCATGCTGGCAGCAGGCGTAGCCAAAGGCCTGTGCCAGATGGGTCTTACCCGTTCCGGCAGGGCCAATAAATGCCAGATTTCTGTGTGAATGGATGGCACTGAGGGATGGCAGTGCCTTTAGACGCTCCACATCACGACCCTTCAGCAATGAGAAATCGAGTTTTCAAATGTTCTGGGTGCCTTGGTGGGTAAACGGCTTAGCCTGAGCAGGGTGTGCACTGTGGTCTGCTGCTTCTTCTCGCTGAGATAGGTGAACACACGCTCCACGGCTGCCATCTCAGTTTCGGACAGTTCATGCTCCTCTGCATAAAGCGCAAATTCCTCAGAAGAGAAGTCCAACTTCAGCGTGGCAGCTGCTGTTGCGAACTTTTCAAATACCGTTTCCGTCACAGTAATCCCTCCTCGTCATCAAAGTCAAACTTTGCAAAGGAAAGGCTGCCGGCAGGCTTTGGCAGCTGCTGGATCTGTGTTTTCACCGGAACGGTGGGCAGCTCTTCCGGCTGGGCTTCGTATTGCCCCTCGCAGAAGCTGTCATGGCGACTCCATGTGACATCGTGAGTGGCAAGCAGCGCATTCAGGTCCGTTGAGTAGATGCAGATCGTGTCGCCGCTGCGCATAATGCGGGCCGTGCGCCTGGGATAACTGTACGGCACACCGAAACGCCGTCCCTCATAGTTGACAAAGCCGTCAAAAGAGATCCTACGCTCTGGGCAAAGAAAGAATTGAATCTCCTTGCTGTCTGGCAACTCACGCAGTACTTTACTGCAAGCCGCGTCATGTAACTGCTGTGGCATACCGTCTACGGCGCGGTGGTAGATATTGTTCTGCGCGTGACACCACTCCAGTGCCTGCCAGTTGAGATCTGTTACATTGTAGAATACCCGGTCAGCAAGGAAATTCTCCTTCACGAATCGCACAAGGCGTTCTACTTTCCCCTTTGTAAAGGGATGATAAGGTTTGCAGAGCTTGGTGTCAAATCCTACTGTCCGCATAAACGCCTCATAATCCTTCTGCCACACAGGATGGCCATTCAGATCACGGCGGAGGACAACGCTTTTCATGTTGTCTGTCAACACATACCGAGGGATGCCCATGTACTGAAATGCGTGGATCATTCCTATAAAGAGGTTTTCCTGCTTGGCATTTGGAAAGAACTCAATATAGCGCTCTCCGCAATGGTGGCAGATCATAGCGAAGCAAGCTGCGCGGTAGGTCTGTCCATTGTAGTCCAGCACATCGGTAAAGCCCCAGTCCATCTGGTAAGTCTCACCGGGATCTGTGGAATAACGGCGACCCCGGTTGCCCTGCGGTGCAGCCTGCTGCCGCTTGGCAGGAAGAAGATACTTATGGGCGGCGATGTAGTCCTTTACAATGGTCAGCTTACCATCGAAGCCAGACTCCTGCAGACGCTTCAGGATGACTGTGGAGTTGCCGACACCCTGCTTTAACAGCGTGTCAATGATGCCGCTATAGCCGGTGAGCTTGGTGATCTTGTGTTTTCTGACCTCATCGCTTCGGCGGCTATCCCGAAAGCAGTTCTTTTTGAGCCGGCGCAGCTTTCCACGGGAGATGCCGGTACGGCGTTCAAGCTCGGCTAAGTTGATTTGCTCCAAAGAGAAGGAATCTCCCTGTGCTGCTTTCATTTCTTCTATGGCCTGTGCTATAATCGGTACATAGCCATTACCACTTGTCTCTTTCATTACGCTCCTTTCCACTGGGCTGTTGGCACTTTCCAGTGTACAAGGTTTGCAAGAACTGTGGTAGTGGCTTTTTATTTCCGGCTACATTTGGCTTATTTTTTCCGGCCCGCAGTGGCTATCTCCGCCCGGCCCGAACATTCTTCCATGACCTCCAGCATTATCCTGGTGCCCAGCTTAAATCCATTCTGGAATATCAGGCAATCTGTTGTCGTTTGGCGCTCACGGACAGCGTCCGTGTAGCGGGAGAACAGTTCTTTT
>CABQGZ010000917.1 GCA_902463835.1 uncultured Lachnospiraceae bacterium | reverse complement strand
AAAAACATAAAATTATAAAATATGGAGGTGTATGCTCATGAAAAATCCTGTTGGAATCTATTACGCGTATTGGGAAAGAGACTGGGACGCCGATTTTATTCCCTACATCGAAAAGGTGGCCCGGCTGGGCTTTGACGCATTGGAGATCAACGCGGGAACCGTTGCGGAAATGCCGGACTACAAGCTAAAGGAGCTGTCGGCTGCCGCCCTTGCCAACAACATCAAGCTGACCTACTGCATAGGGCTGCCCCAGCAATACGACCTTGCTTCCCCGGACAGCGCAGTGCGCCAGAACGGCACTGCCTATATGAAAAAAATCCTGAATCATATGTATCAGGCCGGCGGAGATACCCTGGGCGGAATTATTTACGGAAGCTGGCCTATGAAGGGGATTCCCGACATGGCGGAAAAGGAACGGATGCGTCAGCGCGCCGCCGAATGTCTGAAGGAAATACTAAAGGCGGCGGAACAATACGATATCAACTGCTGCTTTGAGATTGTAAACCGATTTGAGCACTGCCTGCTCAACACCGCCAGCGAGGGCGTTGCTTTCGCAAAGGAGCTTGACAGCCCCAAGGCCCGTCTGCTGTTAGACACCTTCCACATGAATATCGAGGAAGACAGCTTCCGGGAAGCCATTCTCACGGCCGGAGACCTTCTGGGTCATTTCCATATGGGAGAATGCAACCGAAAGACGCCCGGCACTGGCCGCATTCCCTGGAGCGACATATTTGCCGCCCTGAATGAAATCAATTACACGGGAGCTGTGGTCATGGAGCCCTTTGTGAAGCCCGGCGGCCAGGTTGGCTCTGATATACGGGTATTCCGGGATTTAAGCCAGGACTCCGGCGAATCCCAGCTGGATCAGGCGGCCGGGAAGGCAGCTGAATTTGTAAAAAACGGGCTTTTACACGCAGCCCTGTAATAAAGGAGGAAAAAATGAAGAAAATAAAAGTCGGCCTTCTTACCATGTCCGATGGCAGAATCTATCTGCACCAGGAATACGAACAGCTGAATTTTGAAAAACAGCACGCCATCGCCAAAGCCCTTACCGACACCGGGCTCTTTGAGGTGGTTGAGGGAAGGAAGATCATCAACAGCAACACCGTGGCAAAGGAAGAAGCCATAAGACTCAGAGAACACTCTGTGGAAGCCACCATTTTCAATTATACGATCTGGTGCTATCCCCAATATACGGTGGCGGCAAGGAATTTTGCGCCGGAACCCTATCTCTTGTTCTCCAATCTGCATCCGTCAGAATGCGGTATGGTGGGTATGCTTGCCGCCGCCGGCTCTCTGGATCAGATCGGGGTAAAATACGGCAGACTTTGGGGCGATATCTCCGACGACAGCGTAAAATCCAAAATGATCGGCTTCCTGAAAGCAGCGGCAGCCGTCAACCGGCTGAAGGGCTTAACCTTCGGAAACTTCGGCGGCAGACCCTTGGGCATGTATACCGCGGTGGCAAGCCTCGAGCAGTGGCAGAAAAAGTTCGGCATCGATGTGGAAAACATCGAGCAGGACGACATCATCCGATACGGCGAGAATGCGTCCGAGGAGGAGCTCTCCAAGGCCTTTGACTGGCTCACAAGCCTGACAGGAAACATCGCCTATGACGGGGAAGGGCTTACCCCCGACAAGCTGAAAACACAGATACGATCCTATATCGGCTTGCGGGAGATCATACAGGAGCGCGATCTTGATTTTGTGGGCATCAAAGCCCACGGCGATCTCACGGACCGCTACTGCACCATGGATCTGGCGGAAGCCCTGCTGAACGATCCCTACGATTGGAACGGCCCCAAGGAGCCCACTGTCGCCGCCACCGAGAGCGATATGGACGGCGCCCTGACCATGCAGCTGTTCAAGCATTTAACCGGCTCGCCTGTGCTCTTTGCGGACGTGCGCCATTACGATAAGGAAAACGACGTATGGTTCTTTTCCAATTCGGGAACACACGCCACCTTTTTCGCCGGAGGGTCCTACGACCCGGCGGAGAATCTGAAAAATGTCTCTCTTCTGCCGGAAACAGGTTATTATCCCGCCGGCGGCGCTTCGGTCCACCACTTCGCGAAAGCGGGAACGGTAACCCTGGCACGCCTGGCAAGAAAGAACGGCGAATATCAGCTCACCATCGTTCCGGCGGAATTTGTCCAATTCGAACACGAAAAAATGGTTCAGATGGGAAATACTACAACCCC
>CABQGZ010000916.1 GCA_902463835.1 uncultured Lachnospiraceae bacterium | reverse complement strand
GTCATGGAATTTTTCGAGAACGGAAAATTTGTGGCAGTTCTTTTTACCATACGGGAATTGTTTTGGTTTTTCCGGAGCGATGAAATTTGTTCTGTGAGATTCTTATTTCGAATACGGCAATATTTGTGTATAAAAATCAGGAAACGAATCACTCTAATCATAGGAAACGCAAAGGAGGTTTTTTATGATTAGCAATGAAGAAGCAAGCGTGCTCCGCGAGACATGCAGAAATACCGGAATGGCGTTGGATTCCATTAACATGGTATTAAATAAAGTGTACGACGAGGATCTGGCCTACGATCTGAACTGCCAGGCCAACGGATACCGGGAACTGGAGCGAAAAGCTGAACGTGCCATGATGCGCGAAGGAATCATGCCCCAGGAGGGATCCAAGCTGGGAAAGGCAATGCTGTGGTCCTCCATACAGGCAAATACACTGTTGAATACAAGCACAAGCCATGTGGCGGATATGATGATTCAGGGGAACACCAGAGGGATCACAGAGTTGATGAAGGCTACCCACAATAACAAAGTAAAAGGCAGCTATGCCAACGAGATTGCCTGTGAGCTCATGGATTTTGAAGAGAAAAACATTGAAAAATTGAAAAGTTATCTATAAGGCAGGAGTAAAGTGGAAACAAACGGAATCAGAATCAACAAATATTTAAGTGAGGCAGGCGTCTGTTCACGGCGGGAAGGGGACAGGCAGATTGAACAGGGAAATGTTACTATTGATGGCAGAACGGCCGTCATGGGTGATCGGGTATTACCCGGTCAGTCAGTCCTGTACTGTGGAAAACCGGTGGTGAAAGAGGAGGAAGCGATCCTGCTTCTGGTAAACAAACCGATTGGAATTGTCTGCACCGCTGAGAAACGGGAAAAGGATAATATCGTTGATTTTTTGCATTATCCCAAACGCCTCTACCCGGTGGGCAGACTGGACAAGGATTCTGATGGGCTGTTGCTGATGACTAACCAGGGGGACCTTGTCAATAAGATCATGCGGGCAGGGAATTATCATGAAAAAGAATATCTGGTCACCGTGAACAAGCCGGTGACCGGGGAATTCTTAAGAGGCATGGCGATGGGGGTGCCTTTAAAGGAACTGCATACTATGACCCGGGAGTGTCTGGTGGAGAAGACGGGGACATATGCTTTTCGCATTGTCCTGACCCAGGGTTTGAATCGTCAGATCCGACGCATGTGTGAATATTTTGGATACAGGGTGAAGGCGTTGACCAGAGTTCGGATCATGAATCTGACGCTGGGCGATCTTAAGTCTGGTACATACCGGGAGATCACCCCGGAGGAGATGGCAGAGCTGGAGCTGGGGTTGCGCCATTCCAGCAGTCTGACAGTGAAGAGGGAGCCGGCGGAGCGGCATACAAATCCTGCCAGCAGGGAGAAAAATAACAAGAGATCAATGGAGCTGGATCAGTACCGCTCCGGCAGCAGCAAGACGACAGAATCAGGAGGACAGCCATGGAGAAACAACAGGCAGAGACGAGATGGAAAGAACTAAAAGAGATGATTGAGTATCACAGCAACCGGTACTACAACATGGATGCACCTGAGATCAGCGATTATGAATTTGACATGATGATGCGGGAGTTTCGAGGTATTGAGAAGGAATATCCAGATCTTCAGACTCCAGAATCCCCTACCCAGAAGGTGGGCGGCACAGCCAAACGAGAGGCGGGCGTCCTGGTGCGCCACAACGTCCCCATGCTGAGTCTTCAGGATGTATTTTCCAAGGAGGAGGTCTATGACTTTGTGGAGGAGATGCGTCGTCAGCTTGATGACCCGGAATTCGTGGTGGAATATAAGATTGACGGTCTTTCCATGGGACTGCGCTACGAGGAGGGTGAGCTGAAGCTTGCCGTAACAAGAGGAAACGGCATCGAGTACGGAGAGGATGTGACAGAGAACGCCAGAGTGATTGCCGATGTGGTAAAGAAAATGCCCCATCCCGTTCCTTATGTGGAGATACGGGGCGAGGTCTACATGACCAACGAGGATTTTGAACAGGTCAACGCCCGGCAGGAGCTGGCGGGCAAAAAGCCCTTTGCCAATCCCAGAAACTGTGCGGCGGGAACGCTGCGCCAGCTGGACAGTGCCGTCACAAAAGAACGAAAATTGTCTATGTTCGTCTTCAATATTCAGGAGATACGGGGGGCGGACTTCGCCACCCACACGGAAGGG
>CABQGZ010000915.1 GCA_902463835.1 uncultured Lachnospiraceae bacterium | reverse complement strand
ATGCAGACGGTGTGCTGCTGCGAGATGCGTACATAGAAAAGAAAAAGACCCTTTCGGAAAAACTGGCTGCATTGCAGGATAGCATACAGACAGAAAAGGAAGAACAGGAGTGTGCCGATGAACTGGATGAAGAAATCCGCGCTCTGACAAAACAGGCCAGTGAGAAAACATACATCGGCGGGCTGACAAAAGAATGTGTGGATGCTTTTGTGAGCATGGTTTATCTGTATGACGATCAAACGATGAAAATAGAGTTCAACTGTGAGGATGTGATTCGGAGAGCGATGGAAAAGTATGGCGCATAGTTAGATGGAAGAAGTGGCATAAGAAAAAGAATACCCGTCTGGGTGAGAGGATTCAGAAAATCTTCTCGACCAGGCGGGTATTTCATTCCGCAGGAATGTGTCTATTAGAGGCTGAGGGCTTCCACCCATGCAGACAAGTCGGCTTTGCTGGAATAGGAATTGAATACCTTACCATGCAGGAGCTTGGCACCGGGGCAGCTCGACGCAAGTTTTTCATTGGTCTTACCCATGTCGCTACCGCCAGATGTGGCAAAGGGGATGATTGTTTTACCCCTCAAATCATAGCTTTCCAGAAATGTATTGATGATTGTCGGAGCAATATACCACCAGATAGGGAACCCGACAAAGATGATGTCGTATTCGTCCATGTTATCGCGCTTGACGGCGATGGCAGGGCGAGAGGTGGGATCGCTCATTTCGATAGTGCTGCGGGATTTCTTATCCATCCAGTTCAGATCGGCTTTGGTATACGGAACTTCCGGCTGAATCTCAAAAATGTCTGCACCGATAGCATCGGCCAGATTTTCAGCAACCTTTGCGGTAACGCCGCTGGCGGAGAAGTAAGCAACAAGTCGCTTGCTCATGACAAATGCACTTCCTTTGATTGATTTTCATAGTTTAAGTATAGCACGTTGAATAGGGCGCATCAAGTAAGGATGAACGGATGAATGTGCTAATATTACAAATGAAATAAGCACAAAAGAAAATTTGCGTTGACTTTCGCGCTTATTTGGAATACAATATAAGCACGAAGGTGAGGTGACGCTTATAATGAATATGAACAATTTGGCTCAGACACATGAGATTTTAACGCCGCAGCTTGCAACAAAAGTAGGCTTAACGAAATTTGAATTTTATAAATATGTAAAGGCCAATGAATACGAACAAGTCGGACATGGCGTATACGCAGCAAAAGATACTTGGATTGACGAATTAGAAATGCTGCACCGCCGCTGCCCGATGGGAGTGTTTTCTCATGATGAAGCGTTCTATTATTATGGGCTGACAGATCGGGAACCGCTTGTTCATACGCTCACGATTTATAGTGGATATAATGCTCACCGCTTAAAAGAGGATGGCTATAAGGTTTATACAGTAAAAAAAGAACTCCTTGATGTTGGCAAGCGCACGGTAAAAAGCAATCAAGGAAATGAAATTCCTATGTACGATTTGGAACGGACAATTTGCGACTTGGTGCGGAGTAGAAGTTCTATAGAAATACAGGATTTCAATGCAGTATTAAAAGCGTATGTCGGGAGAAAAGATAAGGACCTTAATAAACTGATGAAGTATGCAAAGCTATTTCGAGTGGATAAGATCATCCGAAATTATATGGAGGTACTACTGTAAATGGGATTTACACCTGAACAGATAAAAGGGCGTATCAAGAGCGTTGCAAAACAGAACAATGCAGACGCAAGGACACTCATGCGAATCTATATGATGGAGCGTTTTCTGGAAAGACTGGCACAATCAGAATATCGGGATAACTTCATTATCAAAGGCGGAATACTGGTTACGGCAATGATTGGTGTTGCGCACCGTTCCACGATGGACATTGACACTAGCATGAAGAATCTAAATCTGTCTGCGGAGGATGCTCTGCGAGTTGTCAATCAGGTCAAAGATATTGACCTTGACGATGGTGTTTCTTTTGAGGTTAAAGACGTTTCCAATATCATGGATGAAATGGAGTATCCGGGAATCCGCGTTACCATGAACGCCAATGTGGGAAGATTGATTACGCCCTTGAAAATTGACATTTCTACGGGCGATGTGATTACTCCACGAGCAATCGAGTTCAATTATGATCTCTTGCTGGAAGATCGTTCTATCAGTCTATGGTCGTATAATTTGGAAACTATATTAGCCGAGAAGTTGCAGACGGTTTTAGCAAGGGGCA
>CABQGZ010000914.1 GCA_902463835.1 uncultured Lachnospiraceae bacterium | reverse complement strand
CTGGAGGCTCAGAGCACCAAAATGGAGATCATCGTGACCTTTCTGTCTATCCTTGAGCTGATGAAGACGGGTAAGATCATCATCTCCCAGGAATATATTTTTGACGATATTAAGATTGTGTCCAAGATCGCGGCGTAAGCGCCGTAGCGGCCCGGACAGGATGGAAGCGATGAATGTCGGCAGTGTGACAGAAAGAATATACAAAGAAGACGGAGAAACAATAGGATGGAGAAAATGAGATATGAGGCAGCCATAGAAGCGATTCTGTTCACCATGGGTGAGTCGGTGGAGGTGTCGCGGATTGCGGCTGCTCTGGAGATCACAGTGGAGGACGTGCGCCGGCTGGTGCAGGAGATGTCCCAGCGCTATAAGGAGGAGGAACGTGGAATCAAGATTATTGAATTGGAGGATTCCATTCAGCTTTGTACCAAGCCGGAGCTGTATGAATATCTGATCCGGATCGCGAAGCAGCCCAAGCGCCATGTGCTGACAGATGTCCTGCTTGAGACCTTGTCCATCATCGCCTACAAGCAGCCAGTGACAAAGCTGGAGATTGAGAAGATTCGCGGGGTGTCCTGTGATCATGCGGTAAACAAGCTGTTGGAGTATCGTCTGATCTGTGAGCTGGGGAGATTGGACGCCCCAGGCCGGCCGCTGCTCTTTGGAACAACGGAGGAATTCTTAAGAAGCTTCGGTGTGCAGTCCATGGATGAGCTTCCGGTACTGGACCAGGAGCAGCTGGAGGAATTCAAACAGCAGGCGGAAGAGGAGATGCAGATGAAGCTGGATATCTGAATGCGGGATAGTCCTCGGGGGAGAAGCCAGGTGCGCGTACATACAACGGTTTCAGGTTTTACGAAAGGAGGCGGCATGTTATGCCGCCTTTTCACATATATTTTTCAGAAAGCTATTTCGGATGTGGCCAAATGAAAAAAACAGGTCTTGCCTTTCTATGCCTTTTGCTTGCGATATTCCAACTCTGTCTGCCCGTATTGGCGGAGCAGGAACAGGAGGAGCCGAATTTTACACTGTATGCAAAATCAGCCGTTCTGATGGATGCGGATTCCGGCCGGGTATTGTATGAGAAGGACGGAAGGGTTCACATGCCCAATGCCAGCACCACCAAGATCATGACCTGTATCCTGGCCATTGAGAGCGGTAAGCTGGAGGAGACGGCAGCAGCAAGTGCCTATGCCGCTTCCAGGCCTAAGGTACGTCTTGGGATGCAGCAGGGGGAGAAGTTCCGTCTGCTTGATCTTGTCTATTCTTTGATGCTGGAGTCCCACAATGATTCCGCTGTGGCAATCGCGGAACACATCGACGGTACGGTGGAGCAGTTCGCGGATCGGATGAACAAAAAAGCGGTTGAACTGGGGTGTGAAGACACCTATTTTATCACGCCCAACGGACTGGACGCCCAGGACGAGAAGGGGGTGCACGGAACCACAGCTGAAGACCTGGCACGGATCATGAGCTACTGCCTGAAAAATGAGACCTTCTTAGAGATCACCCGGACGGCCAGCTATTCCTTTTCCAATGTGGAAGGTACACGTCAGTATTCCTGCAGCAATCACAATGCCTTTCTTGGTATGATGGAGGGAGCCCTCACCGGCAAGACCGGCTTCACCGGAAATGCCGGCTATTGCTATGTGGGCGCGCTGCGCCAGGGGGACCGTACCTTCGTGGTGGCGCTCTTGGCCTGCGGCTGGCCCAACAACAAGAGCTACAAATGGGCCGACACCAAAAATCTGATGAACTACGCCCTGAAAAATTATCAATATGAAGAAGTCTTTGAACACCAGAAACAGCTGTCTCCCATTCTCGTGACAAATGCACAGCCAAATCAATGGAAGCTGCATCAGAAGACACACATTATTCCCCAAATAAGTGATACCACTTTGAAAATTCTGAAAAAGAAGTCCGAACATATCCGGGTTCTCTACGATATTCCGGACATTCTGCAGGCTCCCTTGCGATCCGGCCAGCAGATCGGAACAGTCACCTATTACCTGGACGAACGCTGTATCGGTACCTATCCCGTGACCGTGGAGGAGGATGTCCGGCAGGTGACGGGCGTCTGGTATCTGAACTACATACTGGGAAGATATTTTCTGAATTAAGCACCAGCAGAAGCAGTGCTCCAAAAACGTGAAAATTTTAACAATTTCCTATTGAATTTCCCTTTGAAAAGGGCTATAATTATAATCGG
>CABQGZ010000913.1 GCA_902463835.1 uncultured Lachnospiraceae bacterium | reverse complement strand
CAATGCCATTGCTGAACACTACACTACATAGGAGCCCTAAAAGTGCGTCGAAGCCTATACCTTGCGCGATGGCATATTCCCTTCCCAAAAGAAGGTAAATCATACCAAGCACCAACGCGGTATTAGTAATAGAACCTATTACTCCGCAAACTGCATAGCACACTTTTTTACTTGTATGGCCACTGAGTAGTTTGTAGCAGGCCGCAACGAAAAGCCCAATGCATACACGCGGAATAAAAGCAATCAACAGAGCTTTCCAACTGCCACTGTCCGAGCCGGGAAGTGGGACAAATGGGGAAAAGGCAAAAGAAGTCAGATTCGGCATAAGGGTCGAGCGGATGATGGAAACCACCCCGAAACCAAGACCGAAAATTGCACCGGCCTTCCATCCGTATAGAATGGCTGCCATGATAACAGGAATGTGCGTGGTTGTTGCCTTCATGAAGGGAAGGGGAATCGAACCGAGGGGTGTAAATCCCATGATAATCATGATTCCCATCAGCATCGCCATGGTTGTCATTTTCTTAATTTGTGTTGTAGCCAACAGCAGAACACCTCGTTACATCAGAACTTATATTACCGTTTCGGCATATAAGTGAAAGCCTCATAAGAAAGCCAACCACCTGCAATGCTCTTGACTTCAAAGCCGTTCTGCATCAAGATACGAGCTGCATTATAAGAGCGTACACCGGAGCGGCAGAAAATGTATACTGGAATATCCTTGCGTAACTGATCCATGCGCTCACGCAGAGAGTCAAGCGGGATGTGAATTGCATTGGGGTAGCTGCCAAGTGCGACCTCGTCGTTTTCACGCACATCCACGATTTGCACGGGGGCTGGGCGATTTGCGACTTCTTCCCAAGAAATAAGGCTGATCAGCCCATACTCCATATTTTCGGCAATGAAACCGGTGAAATTTAAGGGATCTTTCGCTGTGTTATATGGCGGCGCGTAGGCCAATTCCAGTTCCGTTAGATCAAAAATGGTGCCGCCAAAGTGCATACACGCAGATACAACGTCGATGCGCTTCTCCGTACCAGCCTCGCCGCAGGCTTCTGCACCGAGCAACTTTTTTGTCCTTGTGTCATAAATGACCTTAAGATGCAGGGGAGAACTTCCGGGATAATAACCGGCAAAGTTATTCGGGTGTGATACAATTACCTCGTAGTCCTTGTGCAGGCTCTTGCCGTCTGCTTTTAGTGCCTTCTCCGTTAGGCCGGTTGCAGCGATTGTTTTGCTGAACACCTTGGCAACGGAGGTCATTTGTGCGCCGCGATAAGGAATGCGACTGCCTAAAACATTTCCGGCGGCGATGCGTCCCTGCTTATTCGCAGGAGCCGCCAATGCAGCAACACATCGTTGATTCGTTATGAAATTTGTTACCTCGACGGCATCACCGAGAGCAAAGATGTCGGGGTCATTGGTAGTGAGCATTTGATCGACAATAATATGTCCTTTGCGTCCAAGTGAAAGGCCTGCGGCCTTGGCAAGTTCAGTATTTGGTTTGATGCCCGCGCTTAAAATAACCATATCTGCGGAAATACTTTTTCCGCTCGCTAAAACAATGTTTGCTTTGCCTCCGTTATGTTCCACTCTGACCAACGCTTCAGAGAAGGAAAGGTGTACGCCCTTTTCGTTCAGCTCCATGTGTAGCCATTGTGCCATATCGCGGTCAACATTGTTCATAACCTGATCGAGCATTTCTACAAGTGTGACTTCAATACCGCGATTTACCAGATTTTCAACCATTTCAATACCAACAAAGCCGCCGCCTACCACAACGGCACTCTTGATATCGCGAGTCGTCAAATAACGATATACTTTGTCTGCATCGGGAATGGACCAAAGGGTGAATACATTTTCTGCGTCGAGTCCTTGGATCGGGAGTTTCATTGGCGAAGCACCAGGCGCAAGAATCAGTTTGTCATAATGCTCACTGTAAGTTTCTCCATGCGTATAGACCTCGACGGTCTTTGCATGACGGTCAATTTTGGTGACTTCGCTATCAACTCTTACGTCGATGTTGAAGCGGGAGCGCATCTTTTCCGGTGTCTGTACTAACAGGTTCGCGCGATCTTTGATTGTGTCGCCTACATAGTAGGGGAGGCCACAGTTTGCAAACGAAATATAATGGCCTCGCTCAAAAAGAATGATCTCAGCTTGCTCATCCAGTCGCCGTAGCCGGGCTGCAGCCGATGCACCGCCTGCGAC
>CABQGZ010000912.1 GCA_902463835.1 uncultured Lachnospiraceae bacterium | reverse complement strand
CAGCAAGCAGCACCTACACCTACGGCAACGCTGATTGGCCGGACCTGCTGACGGCATATAACGGGAAATCCATTACCTACGACGCCATAGGCAACCCCCTGTCCGACGGCACATGGACCTACGCCTGGCAGCATGGCCGCCAGCTGGCGTCCATGAGCAAATCCGGCAGCAGCATCGCCTACGGCTTAACGCCAAAATATAAAATTGTGTTTCATAGCTGTCTGATAATAGTGAACGAGATATTTTATGTCATTGCTTTATAAGAGAAAATAGTGCGTACTTCAATTCTCAATCGATTCCAGGTCGGTTATTATTGGATTTGATATTGTCAGAGTGATGTTATATTGATTCAGTTGAGGGCATGGTATGTTCAATTTTTCCGGAGTATTGTATAGGATATAGGGCGGCTGCGGGGTGATCCTGGTTTTGGGAGTTGCGTGCATCCTGCTTAATAGACCGTGGGCCAGAGAAGTTAAAATCAAAGATTGTAAATTGGGACTGATTATGATTGCTGCTGCGATCGGCCTGAGCCTGTTGTATGCATCCAGGATCGTGTTCCCTGGCGTATTATCGTATACAGATGAGTTTATTGACAGTCACCGCAATTCCAGAGTCGCGCCCCCACTGCCGGTAACAAATGAATATGTGTTTTGGAATGGCGAAGGAAAAAACAAACTTTTTATCTGGACATTTTCTCAAAAAAAGAAATATTCCCCGATGATTTTGTAAGTGACCGGAAATATACGGTCTATTTTGATGAATTTACAAATGTAATTGTTCAGGTGGAGTGCATTGAATAGGGGGCGGTATAGGATGCATCCGATGCCCCAGCCCAGACAGGAGTGTGAGCGATGAGGAAGTCACTGGAAAATTACATACACAATCTGTGGCACTGGCTGAAAATGACACCGCGCCAGTACGCAGAATGCTGCGGAACGGGGGATCCAGAGCCGTATATGTTTCCGGAATGGGAAAAGATGCTGGATGAAGTGTGTTCACTTATCAAGCGAGGCGGGCTCTTCCCGGCAGACATGGACTGTTTGCTGACAATGATGGCTTTGGACGATGAAACCGAGGACGTTCTGGACTGTCTGACTGCACAGGGAGACGAACTGCTCATATCCGTCCTGACACATGCCGGGCTGCGCAGCATATTTCCCCAGGCCCGGTGGCAATGCGCCGAGCTGCTTGGACGCAGGAGCATCCCCGATGGAATGGCGCTATTGCGACAGTATGCAAATGATCGGGATGCCTATGTGGCAAAACGCGCCCGCAATGCCATGAAGGGTATAACGGGCAACAAAAATGGCTGACGATTTTATCTCTATCCTCAACTTTTTTATGACAATGGGGCCAGGCATCAGCCTGGCCCCAACGTTTGTTATAGAACCCTTATCCTCTTACTTCTGTGGTGCAGTTTTCAACATATCCCTGATCTTCTCTTTTTCTCCGCTGCCATCTGTGCGCAGGCGCAGCAAAGGAACAGCACATTTCTCCAAAATAGAGTTCTTCTTTATATCCCGCTCCGCCTGTTTGCTTCCGACTTCATGGAAGCCCGTTCCGTCCACTTCAATCGCCAGTACAGGCTGCTTATCCATTACCGCTCTGAAAGTCGTATGTCTTATTGGGTGCACTGGTATAGACGACCTCGCACCTCCCGTCATGAAACCGGAACGAAGCCACTGAGTCCGTCTGGTCTTTCCCCTTTATGATAATTAAGCGCTTTCGTGGGTCCATAGGCTATCCTTTCTCTTAAGAACGCAAGCTGTCGGCTTATCCCTGCCGCCTTGGTGCAGCGGCAGGTGCACATCTATTTCTTCTGCACAACTTATTCGTTCAGAAACGTCTCCTGCTCGATCGTGACGCCATAATTCAGGATTCGCTCTATGGCATCCCGGAACAACGGATATTTTCCATTCTCCATATCAATTCGCAGGGATGATAAATACGCTTCGGAACGTGCAAGGCCATGCTCGTGAAAGGAATCCACAAATTCGCCGGACATACGCATGGGCATCAGAGAGGGAATCAGCTCCTGCAAATGGCGGAACATCCGGAATCCGCCGACGTCGATATCCGCCCAGAAGCGTATCGTCGTGGTTTCGGCTGCCGCACGGGCGATCAGCGTGACCAGCCTTTTCTTTTGAGGGCTGAGGAATCCGCCGTGATAGACCACCAACTCCTCCGGCTGCTTTTCCGACAGCACATACG
>CABQGZ010000911.1 GCA_902463835.1 uncultured Lachnospiraceae bacterium | reverse complement strand
ATATAAAAGGAGAATCTTTGAAAAGAATTTTTATCCGTTATGTTAAGGCTGGACGCCTGACAATGATTTTTCTGACGTTTTGGTTACATTAAACCCATATTGCTCCGGAATCTCTTTACACTCCCCATAAAGGGCTGTGACAACGTCTCGATACAGTTCTCCCAACGCATCCTCACCTTCCCGGATATCGTCCAGTTCAAAATTGCTGTGGCTTGTGAGCAGTTCATAGACTTTTTCGTTTTCTCCCTCCTTCTGAAGTGCCAACAGATACTGATAAAACAGTCTTGTATTGCCGCGCAGTTCTCCCGGCAGACCTTCGTAGCAGTCGATCAATCCTCTGTACGCTCCACCGGATAGCAAAAGCTTAAAGCCTTCTTTTACATAGGACAGATCACTCTTCCGAAGCTCCAAGCCTCTTCGCATATAAAGATTGGCCAGAGCTGTATCTTTCGTCAGTATGTACAGGGATGCCAGCGCATGGCAGACCCAGGGACTCTCCTCTAGCTTCATGGATCGCATCAACAGCTGCTCCGCCTTTTCATACTCCTCCCTCCATACACAGTAGATTCCCATTTGATAATATGCATACCAGTTATCACGGTCCGCGTCCTTCACACTCTCAGACAACCGATCAAACAGCTCCTGATCACAGATAAAATCCAGAGGCTTTTCCATAGCCGGCACAGACGGCAGCCTGCCCTCATCAAGATAACGCATCCAGAATGCTACCGCTTTATTTTCCCCTGTGTAATCCAAATGAACGGACAGCAAACGCTCCCCCTGCTCCTTGCGCAACCGGTTCTTCATTATTCCATAACCGCTTCCGGCAGCTATCACGATCCCTTTCTTTTTGGTAAAATCCACCGGCTCCTCCAGCGGAACAGGCCCTTTTGCCTCACACTGCCGTCTCACATATCCGGTAAGCTCTTTTTCCAAAACCTCATAGGACTGCTGCACCAGCTTCGGTTCTATCTGAACCGCCCCATATTTTTCCGTCCACTCCCAGCTTGTGTGCGGCGCCATCGGGATACAGCCATATTGTGTCTTTCCCAATCCTGCCTGCACCTCTATGTATGGGCCTGCATGTTCCGTCAAAAATCTCTGCCATCGACCAGCGCCCTTCGTATGGCCCCAGGAAAATAGCTTGCGGCTGCACAATCGGCTGGAAGACGTGTGCAGCAATCCATAGCCTTCCGCATTCAGATTCGCAATATAGCGCGGCGCATTTTTCTCCAGATCAAAGAAATAATCAACGGCTCCATCTATATTTTCATATCTGGTAATGTCCTTTCCGCCTACGATAGGAAGCGAAACCTTCCTCACCGCTCCCCACGCGCATTCATACGCCTCTTTCGCTGGTACCACCACACGCCCTTCCCGATTCTCCGGCACCGCCATGTTGCTCCACCAGTACATGGGGACTACATCTTTTCCCGTATTGGCGATACGCATCCGGCCATTCAAGGTGCATCCCTTCTCCTCCAGCCAGAAATCCATCTGATATTCCACCTGCCGCACCCGCTCATACTCATACATGCGAAGCACTGGCGTCCCGTCCTCCCTCTCCAAGCTGGCGGTATACAAAGGCGCTGTGGTAAACGGTGTGTGGCCAATCATACCAAGATTCCATTCCACGCCGCCACTGAACCATGCGTTCCGGATAGCCAGATTACTGAACCGAATCACATCATTGGTATACAAAATATCACGACCGTTCTTTTTGTCATAAAGCTGCCATAATCTTCCTCCCAATTCAGGAAGAAATACTGCGCGCAATACATCATTTTCCAGGACAGCAGTCTGGTAAGTCATTTTTTTCAAGGCTCTGTTGTAGCAATTGAACTGGGCGTACGGGTAAGCGCTTCTCACCACCCCATAATTCTCATAGATTTCCTGCTCATCATCCAGTTCAAACTGTGTCTTGACCTGGACATTATATTCTCCTACCAGATCTGGCACACTGGAGAGCTCCCCCAGTATACTTCCTGTCACTTCCATTTTTTCAAAGATCAATGTTGGTTTCATTTTTTTATTCCTCCACGGCGATATTGTTTTGGCGTCATGCCCGTAACTCTCTTAAATGTTTTTAAAAAATAGAAATAGTCATTGAATCCAAGGGCGTCTGCGATCTCGTCAATGGAAAGCTCTCCCGAATCAAGCATGCCCTTTGCCTTTTCAATACGCAGCTCCGTCACATATGTCGTAAATGTTTTACC
>CABQGZ010000910.1 GCA_902463835.1 uncultured Lachnospiraceae bacterium | reverse complement strand
GATAGGTAAATAACTCACTGTAGCACGGAATAAAGTCAGTGCATGAAATCATTATTCGTGCCCTCCTCCTCTTTCATTGCTTTATCTACCAGAAGGGGCAAAGTAAGGAACATCTTCGTCATCCTTCCCACAGATCGAATTTCCAAAAGGATATCGTATCTGCTCTCCTTTATCTCATGAGGCACAATAGAAAAGGATGCTTTTGTCACCGAGCATCCGCCATGGCGCTGATTTAAATTCACACACATGGATCTTCCTGGCTGTGCCGTCCAGCTTTCCGGCAGATGAAGCGTGCACTCCAGCCACTGCTGACTGTGCAGCTGATTGATAATCTTCACCTGAAAGCTTTTGGAAACGCCCTCCTGTATACTCAGATCTCCCTCATATTGAATACAGATATCAAAAAGGCAGCTGGATCTTCGCACACATACCGGGGGAACTGCAATGTTATCTGCAAAGGCTTCCCACTCAAATACACCTGTTCGCACCATTCCATTGTCCACTTCATCTACCGGCCGAAACAAGAACTCGCCCTGGCATCCAAATTCATAACAGCCATGTAAAAACACTGGCATCAACGCGATGACACGCTCCGTCAGCTCCGTCACCGTATTCGGAATGCGTAAGCATGCCTTGGTCCGATCGATGGATATGGTTTTAATCTCATCTCCAATGGGCGCCAGCCATCTCTCCTCGATGACACCGGTTCCATTTAGGATGCCAAGAATCGCCCCCAGAGTGCCGGCTGTACAGTCTCCGTCCTCACAGCATCCCGCCGCTATACAGATGCTTTTCGAGAAATCGCCTTCTCCATATACCCAGCCAATCATCATAATTCCAATATTGCTGGGAGCATCGTAGCCCAGGCTTCCCATGGGCACGTCTGCTTCCGGCTCCTGATCCCGATAGCCTCCCGCCATTCCAAAGGAGCCGGGATACTGCTGCAATACCACTTTTCTTGCTTCCTTCCAGTCCTTCCCTTCCCGATAGCACGCAAAAACTGTCTGAACCACCTGTGCAATGGCGCAATCCTTCGGAATATAGGACAGTGCCAGAGCCACCAGACGATCTCTGTCCGTCTCCACAAATGCGGCGCTTTGCAGAGCTGCGCAGAATATCTCACCGTACATTCCCTCTTCGGCATGGTCACAAATGGCGTCCTCATAGGCATATTTTACCGCGATTTCCGGGTGCCCTGGCGCCAGACATGCCCATATCTCACTGCGGATAAAGCATCCGCAGCTGTCCTTATTATGATTGTGATACCAGCCCGAGATAGGCGGCTCCAACCCGTAACGCATATTATTTTTACCGGCGCCGTATTCGGACCAGTCTGCTGTAATGTAGGAAATCCAATATTCTCCCAGAATCTGTGCGTTTACGCTTTTGCCGTATTTCTCGGCAGCATTTAGCCAGATGAGTTGAAGATCCAGATCGTCGTTGGGCAGTACGCCCAGAGAAAGATCGTGGGTATAGTATGTGATGTCATAGACGCCCCGGATGCACTCGAAGGGTGCCCCCAGGGTTCCACCGATGTTCTTGCCAAGCCAGCAGGCTTTTACTTTGTCTTTGTAGTCATCAAATGTCAGTTGCATATGCTCATTCTCCTTCTTTCGCAGCTATTTGTCGCTTTGATATTCCTATATTACAAAATAGCTGTGGAAAGAGAAATGGGCAATGTTTGGATGATAGTGGGCATTTTTTACCTGCTCACACGCGATACTTCTTTCTTGTCATCCGGCCCCTTACTGCTGCGAAATTGAGATGGTGTCCGATGACAAATGTCCTTAAAATTCTGATAGAATCGTTTTTTATCCGTGTACCCCACACGCAGCATGATTTCTTCGTTGCTCATATCCGTATCTCTTAGTAGTCTTACCGCTTCCATGATGCGCTTCTCTTTTATATATTCCGAAAGACTCTTACCGCAATAGAGATGGAACATACGGCTGAAATAAGCAGGATTGTAAAAAGAGCGCTCCGCAATTTCTTTCAGCGTGATCTTCTCAAAACAGTTCTCATCGATATAGGTCAGACATTCCTCCATTATCCTGCCAATACAACCATCCGCCTGCCCCATGCTGTTTGTATGTTTCAGTTTTCGCAGAATTCGCGAAAACAGCACTCTGCTGTATCCGTTTAAAATAGAGATGTATCCTGCTTCCTTTGTTGAAAATTCTTTATACATATCCTCTATCAGCTTTCGGATATCCTTAAATTC
>CABQGZ010000909.1 GCA_902463835.1 uncultured Lachnospiraceae bacterium | reverse complement strand
TTTTGTGACATTCCGACCATTTTGTGACATGGCTTTTGCGTAGCTACGCAGAAAAGTTACACAATGTTAATTTTGTGACAATCAGCAAAAACCGGTCATTTTGAGCACAAGACACGCCATTGTATACCCAAGAACGCCGCCCAGTACGACAGATGCCGGTGTGAACACCATGAGTATCTTCCGAACTGTCCACCCGCTTTTCCATGCCCACCGCACGGAAAGCATACACACTGGAATGCTCAGGCAGGCCATAAGTACAACGGCTGCCAGCCAATAAACAAAAATCATATAGCCACTCCATTCCCGCTACTCATCTGCATCCATCTTCGCGCCACAGGATGGGCAATAATTCCACATATCGTCAGGCGGCTCATAGTCCCAATCGTTAGATATTTTGCAGGCGCAATGTAAGCACTGGAAGCGGGTAGCCGCAACCGGGTCATCGCTATCTATCGGTACCCATGTAGCCCGCTGGGGTTTTGTGTTTGCGTTTGGCATGGCGTCAATAAAATCTTTCACGTCCTGCAAAGTGTGGATCTCTCCGTCAGCTGCAAACGTATCAAGCATAATTTTCAGCTTTTCGGGGTTGATGAGTTTAACCTCGTCCATCTTTACCCTCCTGCGGCCGCCGCCCTCCATCCGGTTTTTTAGGCAGCGGCATCCAGACCGAAAGGCAATCCGGGAAAGCTGCCACCAAGTTCCACGGCCAAGCTTTCGTGTCCATGTCGCCGCGGTTCATGTTGATGCTCAGGACGCAGCCGTCCTCGTTTGCGTCCTCTGCGGTAGGTTTTCTCTCTACCGTTCTGATCCATTCCGGCCAGCCCGCCGGGAACGCTTCCGGTGTATGCAGCAGTGTTTCAAACAGCCGATTGTAAACATAGCCGCCGCTATGTTCTCCCAGACTTTCAGCGTCTTTTATTCTCCGGTATGCGAGTTCTAAAGCGTCAGCGTCAATGTACTTCTTTCCATTCATTGTCTGATTCTCCTTTTTCCTCTTGTGTTTCTGGCATATCCTCCGGTTTTACACCGGCGTTTTTCATCTTGGAGCCACACTCACCGCAGTATTTGTCAGCCACACAGTCAATGTGGTAGCATTTCTTGCACCGAAAGTGCTCACATGAAAATCTGTACGGATTCAACTCCCACTCAGAAACCGGCCGCAGGCTTTCCGGGTCTATGGTTGGAAGGTTTTCTTTCTCTCTCAATACTTTCGCAAAAGAACGGATGTCAACACTCTTTTCCTTGGCTGATTCTGCAAGGCTTTTTAAGCTATTTTCCAGCTTTCCGACACTGTCAAAGAGCGCAGATATTTCTTTGTTATCCATTTTCGTCCTCCATCCTTCAATTTAGCAGCCATTCAACAATTTCATTAAGAAATCGAACAATTTCATATACTGCGTGCTGAATTTTTCTTGTTAGCCTTATCGGCTGCTGATTCATAAGGGTTGTCCCATCGTCGTTCTTTCTCCACCACAGACGGCTCCACATCGGGCAACCCGGTTTTTCGCAGTCGTAGTAATGATGAGAAAAACCAGTCCACGTCGGTTCTGCCCAATCATGGTATTTCCTGAATTTGCACCCTGCACATGGATTTTCAAGCGCTTTTTCTTTTTCTGTTTTCTTTTTCAGTTCTTCGACCGTGATGGTTTTAACTCTTCGATTTTTACGTTTTGGGTGATTTTCAATCCAAATAGGGCATGTATGGTCTTCGCATATTTGTTCAAGTATCGTGTCATTCGCATAAAACGAAGTGAGTTTTGAGCATCCATCACATACGTTGAAATTGCTTTTGTCCATCTCGTAGTGCAACTGGTTAAACACTTCAGCGTTCTTTTGCCCAGAACAATTTTGCAAAAAAGTCGCATAGTTTGCATATCTGGCAGCGTCTAGGTAACGCCCAATTTCAGCTTCTAACCCAGCTGCACGGACTTGCTCAAAAGTAAACAGCCCCGATTCAAGATCGCTTGCAAGCCTTTTGAATTCTTCATCTGTTAGCAGGCTGCTGCCCACAAAAATCATCCCACATTCTTCTGAATCCACCGGTAAACCCTCCGGCGAATAGATTCTGCATCCACGTCAAAGCCCTGCTCGGTAAGCTCCACGGCTACGTCCTGCGGCTTTTTGCCCTCTACGCAGATCGCCGATAGCATCGCCCGAAGCTCCGGATCATCGCAGTCCTCCACCATGTGCACGCCGATGTTGTACAGCTTGTTCTGCATACGGT
>CABQGZ010000908.1 GCA_902463835.1 uncultured Lachnospiraceae bacterium | reverse complement strand
AACACGAAAAGAAAGGCGATCCCATTACGCTTGAGAAAATCGACACGGCGGTAAAAAATCTTTATGGTAGTTGGGAGTCCTTCCCCGAGGATTCCAAACCCTTTATCGAAAATGCTCTTAATAATGGTGATTTTGAAAATGTTTATACATCAGTAAAAAATGATGAAATTGAATCGAAAGATATTTTGATAGGCTTTGAGAAAGACTATCCAAAAGTCGCAAAAGAATCCAATGTTGACGATATATTAAAAACATTAAAAGCCAAACGAAATAAGGATTAAATAAACAGCAGAATCCCCTTGACAAAGCAATCTATTTGATATTAAAATGATATCATAAATAAGGTGTTATATCGTATTGATTAAGGAGGAATCTAAGATGGAAGAAAAAGTATTAAAAGCAAAAAATGGGATGTCCGTGCTGATTGTGACGATCCTTGCGTACCTGCTGTCGGTGGCGGTGTTTGTGGTGGGCTGTGTGATCGTTGAGAGAAGCGTCGCCCCAGGGGTAATTATGATTGTCATCGGCGCGGTCTGGTTTTGTATCGGGTGGATCCCCTTCCTGGGCCTTAAGATCTTAAAGCCTCAGGAGGCGCTTGTATTCACACTGTTCGGAAAGTACATCGGAACCCTGAAGGGAGAGGGCTTTTACTTTGTCAATCCCTTTGTCTCCGCTGTAAACCCGGCGGCCAAGACCACCCTGCGCCAGAGCGGGGATGTGGACACCGGCAAGACAAGCGGCAGCCATATCACCTTCGGCCCGGATGGGATTGGAGGAAGTCTGGAGCCGGTCAACAAGAAGATATCCTTAAAGGTCATGACGCTCAACAATAACAAGCAGAAGATCAACGACTGCCTGGGCAATCCGGTGGAGATCGGAATCGCTGTAATCTGGTGTATCACAGACACCGCGAAGGCTGTATTCAATGTGGACAATTACAAGGAATTCCTGTCCATCCAGTGTGACGCGGCACTTCGGAACATTGTGCGCATCTACCCCTACGATGTGGCGAAGAACGTGGACACCACCGGGGACGGCGAGCCGGACGAAGGCTCCCTGCGGGGCTCCAGCGAGATCGTGGCCGCCAGGATCCGTGATGAGATTCAGTCCAGAGTGGAGAACGCCGGGCTGAAGATTCTGGAAGCGCGGATTACTTATCTGGCCTATGCGCCGGAGATCGCAGCAGTCATGCTTCAGCGGCAGCAGGCTTCCGCCGTCATTGACGCCCGGAAGATGATCGTGGACGGCGCTGTGGGCATGGTAGACATGGCCCTAAAGAAGTTGAACGAGGGGGGCATTGTGGAACTGGATGAGGAGCGGAAGGCAGCGATGGTATCCAATCTGCTGGTTGTGCTTTGCGGCAACAAAGATGCGCAGCCCATCGTCAATTCCGGAAGCCTCTACTAAGGAAGCATTATGGCAGAAGAAAAGAAGCAGATTCCCCTGCGTATTTCCGCCAGACTTTACGCCCAGCTTGCCGCCTGGGCGGAGGATGATTTCCGCTCCATCAACGGTCAGATCGAATATCTGCTGACGGAGTGCGTGAAGCAGCGGAAGAAGAACGGGAAGTACGTATCGGAAACCCTGGATGAAGGGATCGAATTGGATATATGAGAGACGTGAGAAGAGACGGTATCGGAGGGACCGTCTCTTTTTATGTAGGTATGAAAACAGCGAAAAAGATTCCTTGGAGGTTTGGTGATTGGCTTGCCATTTTCCGTGGTTTATGATATGGTTGTACCAGGAAGAATGATAGAAGAGATCATGAAGGTTGAGCAGGAGGTGCGATTTCTATGGGAAATTATCTGAATCCCGGCAATGGGGGTTTGTGGATGTAAGAAACAGCCGGTATGTGGACAAATCTGGTTTGATTCGATTGATGAATGATGTGATTGGGACAACGCAGAAGCTGATCTGTATCAGCAGACCACGACGTTTTGGAAAATCCTTTGCGGCAAAAATGCTGTGTGCCTACTACGATAAGACATGTGACTCCACCGCCTTATTTGATGATCTTGAAATAGCACAGAGCGAGAAGTATCAGAAATATCGGAATAAATATGATGTGATCTACCTGGACATGACGAATATCATGAGTGAAGCAGGAAAGCGTGAGATTGTTCCCTATATTAAGAAAAAGGTGACGGAGGAGCTTGTGAGCGCCTATCCGGCCTTGAAGGCGGATCCGGAATCCTTTACCTCCACCTTGGTGAATGCGGTAGAAC
>CABQGZ010000907.1 GCA_902463835.1 uncultured Lachnospiraceae bacterium | reverse complement strand
GTTCCACGCATTCAGCAAAACATCAAGGGGTTCGATATACAGTTCCGGACCCAGCCGGATGAATTCGTGATAGGCGGTTGCAATGCAGCTGATCCGCTGCTTGCCTCGGCCTTCTTCAAAAGAAAGATGAACGCCAGCCAATTCGGTGGCCTGCTGGAATGCAACGGCAGCAGGCTCCCCTGCAAAAATCAGGGCACGGAGCTTCTGCCCTGCACTCAGCCGTTCCGAAATGCCTGTCTGCTGTGCAAACAGGAGGGCTTCTTCTCGTTCTGTCATACCAAAATAAACCTTGCAGCGAATCTGCAAATCTTCGCCGCCGTTCAGAAATTTCCGTGCAGCGATGGTGTTCTGTCCGTCCATCACATAGTAGTGACCATCCCGGAAGCTGATCTTCGGCTCATTGGCAACCCGCTCGTCAAATTCTTTTGCGATGCGGGCAACACGAGCGGGGTGAAGAGCACGCTGATAAGTGTCGCGCGGCACGATCAGTTCGCTGCTGTTCAGGCACATCTCATGGTAAGGTTTTACAACTGCGTTCATCATAAAGGAACCTCCTTCTTCTTTTGCAGAAAATCAATTCCTGATTGGATAATCAAACCGATTTTCTTCTTTTCGTTATCGGATAAGCGGAAACTGGAATACCGTTCATAACAGATATTCCAGCGGAACATAAGCGATTGAAGTGCATCATCCAGTTCTGCGACCATGAACTCAACAGAAGATTCTGTCGGGGTGGAGAGCATCCTTTCCGATATCTGCTCAATGCTATGTAAATCGCCTTTTGTGTGCTTGGCGAGAGCAGGGGGCTGACTGTTCAGCACACGAAGATTCTGAAACTGCTGGGAGAGCAGCTCTTTTGCAGCGGCGAGAACATCTTCCTGCGGAGGAGCCGTAAGGTATTTTCGGAATGACTTATACCCAATGAAGCCAAAGCTGTATTGCAGACACACTGACACTTGCCGCATTTCATATTTGGACAGGTGCCCAAGGTAGCTTAACACTCTGGATTTATCTGCGGGGCGCGGGCTTTCGCAAATCGCCATAGATGGCGCACTCAAAAAACGATTGTGCAGAATAAAATGCGTTGGCATATTTCGCTTTTTGATCTGTGTTGTCAGCGGAACGACCAGAAGAACATTGGAATAAAAATTACCGTCATCGTTCTGGACAACAATGGCAGGTCGGATGCCGCCTTGCTCGGAACCGCTGTAAGGATTCAGATCCATCATGTAGACATCCCCGCGCTTGTACATCCAGTTTGCGGGCATGGGCGGATACTCTTTCTCTTTTTTGCCTCGTGTTGCCAATTTGGATTTCTCCTCTCTATCTGTATATGTAACAGTGGGCTGCTCGCACAGCCCACCCTACTATCTCAAACAGCAAATTGCTGTGATTTATAGTTCTATACCTTTCCGTATTTGTCCCCGACATCCCCGGAAACCGAAAACTCTGTTTTCGTGTGGGAAATCTTTCAGCCGTCCGGCAGCGTACCGAATCCATAGGGTTCTCACCTCTCCGTGGTTCTCACCGAGCTGCCCGAAGGCAGAAGTATCATTATTCTGTGATGGCTCTTAGCTATGGAGAAGCTGTCATCCATTTACCGTCAACCTACCGCTCATTCCCTCAGTGGGAGATCATCGCATTTGTTACGGACGTGGCTCATCATCACAGGAACGTGACTGAAGAATGCGTGTTCAATTTTCAAGGGGCGGATGCCAGATGTTGTCTGGCTTGCTTATAGTATAGCGGCTCAAATTGTGAAATGCGTGGGCCTCGTAGGCCTATTTTTGGAAGAAAATTCCAAACCCTGAAATTACAGCAGTTGCTTTATGGAAGAAAGAATGCTGATGGCAGTGTCGATTTCCTCTTTGGCAAAATCATTAGAAGGGCCAATACCGGTTAAAAGAAAGTCCGTGCTGGTGTGCAACTCATTTGAAAGATCAATAAGAAGTTCTAAGGAACAAGCAACTGTGCCACGCTCAATTCGGCTAATATGACCTTTATTTACATTTACTCGATATGCAAGCTCATCTTGGGTAAGATTGCGAACTTTCCGAAGATTGCTGACACGCTGACCAAATTCTTTCGTACTGAACATAATGAAGGTCCTTTCCGCCGGATGCGGAGGTTGAGGACACTTCACTGTGGGACAGTTTACGGGCTTTTCTCAGCGAAAAAAAGACGCATTAAAAGAAAAGGTTACCGATACCTTTCCATCCGAAAATGGA
>CABQGZ010000906.1 GCA_902463835.1 uncultured Lachnospiraceae bacterium | reverse complement strand
CAGCCGCATCTTACCGAACAACGTCATCGGTATGCCGTCGCAATTCTTGTTTTCTCCATGGTAGCACAGGCAGTCTGTTTTTTTTGGAAATTCGTGTCATAGGAATTCGTAATATTCCGACAGCGAGCGTCAAAAAAGCTGCCACCTTTTGGTGACAGCCTTTGCTTTTTCTTGGTTTCTGTGGAAGGGGAAAAGGTTTTGTAGATTAGTCTTCCACAAAAGACTTTACTTTTCCATAGATTCCTTCCGCGTCCAATCCATATTTATGAATCAGTTCTGTGGCAGGACCGGATTCTCCGAACACATCATTCACACCTATTTTCAGCACCTTTGTGGGCGCTTTCTCAGACAGAACGTCACATACGGCACTTCCGAGACCGCCGATCACAGAGTGTTCTTCTGCGGTTACCACTTTACCTGTTTTTCTTGCAGAGCTTACGATCAGTTCGTCATCCAGAGGTTTGATAGTGTGGATGTTGATTACTTCTGCATCAATGCCGTCCTTTGCAAGCATTTCGGCGGCTTCTAAGGCTGCACTCACGCAAAGACCGGTGGCTGCGATGGTGACGTCTTTTCCTTCCTTCAGAAGGACGCCTTTTCCAATCTCGAACTTGTAGGTCTCGGCATCGTTGATCACGGGAATGGCCAGCCGGCCAAACCGAAGATACACTGGACCTACGTATTCATAAGCTGCCTTTACAGCCGCTCTGGCTTCCACATCATCACAGGGATTGATCACCACCATGCCAGGGATGGCACGCATCAGAGCGATATCCTCATTGCACTGATGGGTAGCTCCGTCCTCGCCTACAGAGATACCGGCGTGGGTGGCTCCGATCTTGACATTCAGATGGGGATACCCGATGGAATTGCGCACCTGCTCAAAGGCACGGCCTGCCGCAAACATGGCAAAGGAGCTCATAAAGGGCACCTTGCCGCAGGTGGCAAAGCCCGCCGCGATGCCTGTCATATTGGCTTCCGCGATTCCGCAGTCAATGAAGCGTTCCGGAAATGCCTTTTTGAAGATTCCGGTCTTGGTAGCGCCAGCCAAGTCGGCGTCCAGCACGATCAGATTCTCATGCTCTTTTCCAAGCTCAGCCAAAGCATTGCCATAGCTCTCTCTTGTTGCAATCTTCTTTACTTCTGACATAATGCTTCACCTGCCTTCTCTAAATCTTCCATTGCCACCGCGTACTGCTCATCATTTGGCGCGCTTCCGTGCCAGGAAGCCTCATTCTCCATGAAGGATACGCCCTTGCCCTTTACGGTGTGAGCAATGATGGCGGTGGGCATGCCCTTCGTCTGACGCGCTTCTTTAAAAGCCGCCCGAATCTGATCAAAATCATGGCCGTCAATGTTGATCACATGGAAATTGAAGGCCTCAAACTTCTGATCGAGGGGGTATGGTGAGCACACGTCCGCCACATTACCGTCAATCTGCAGACCGTTGTTGTCCACCACCAGGCAGAGATTATCCAGCTTGTGGAAGCCTGCGAACATGGCGGCCTCCCAGATCTGGCCCTCCTGGATCTCGCCGTCGCCAGCCAGGGCATAGACACGGTACTCTTTGTTGTCCATCTTTCCGCACTTGGCCATTCCCACGGCTGCGGAAAATCCCTGGCCAAGGGAACCGCTGGACATATCAATGCCTGGGATATGCTTCATATCCGGGTGTCCCTGCAGGTAGCAGCCCACGTGACGCAGACCCACCAGATCCTCCACCGGGAAAAATCCTCTGTGGGCCAGGGTGGAATACAAGCCCGGAGCCACATGACCCTTGGACAGTACAAAGCGATCTCGATCCGGATCTTTTGGATTCTTCGGGTCTATGTTCATCTCTTCATAATAGAGATAGGTGAAGATATCCGCCGCGGACAGAGAGCCACCCGGATGTCCTGATTTTGCACTGTGGACAGCAGTGACGATTCCCTTGCGGATCTCATTTGCTGTTTTCTGAAGTTCTAAATTCTCCATTTTTTGCCTCCTGTTTTTTACTCCCCAAACACAGCCTTATAATCTGCCTGGAACTTCACAATTCCCTGATCGGTCAGCGGATGCTTTGTCATCTGCTCGATCACGCTGTAAGGCACGGTGGCAATATCTGCTCCCGCCATGGCACAGTCGATCACATGGATCGGGTTGCGAATGCTGGCCGCAATGATCTGGGTCTCAATGCCATGAATGGCGAAGATATCAGCGATGGTCTTGATCAGCTCCACGCCTGGCAT
>CABQGZ010000905.1 GCA_902463835.1 uncultured Lachnospiraceae bacterium | reverse complement strand
GAGATGGGAGGGTGAACTATTGCTGAAATTTTCTTCCGTTCCTACTTGAAATGATAATTCTCATATGGTATGATAAAGCTTTGATAGGAGGTGTCAAAATGGCATTTTTAACCAGCTTTTTACAGTATTTTATAATATTAATCCTTCTGGCAGCCCTGGCAGTGGGCGGCGTTTTTTTCGGAAGATTTTTACGCAAAAAAAAGGATGCGTCCGCATCCGGTGAAACAAAAGAATAGATGTTGGAGGAATTGTTGTGAAGAAATATGGAGTAAACGAATTGCGCAGGATGTACCTGGAATTTTTTGAGAGCAAGGAACATCTTGCAATGAACAGCTTTTCGCTGGTGCCGCACAATGATAACAGCCTTTTGCTGATCAATGCAGGTATGGCGCCCTTAAAGCCGTATTTTACCGTGCAGGAGATACCGCCGAGGCGGCGTGTGACCACCTGCCAGAAGTGCATCCGTACCGGTGATATCGAGAATGTAGGAAAGACGGCAAGACATCTGACCTTTTTCGAAATGCTGGGGAACTTCTCCTTTGGAGATTATTTTAAGCATGAAGCCATCGCATGGTCCTGGGAGTTTCTGACCCAGGTGATCGGTATGGATCCCGAGCGCCTGTACCCCTCTATCTATGGAGAGGATGAGGAGGCATTTGAGATTTGGACCAAGGAGATCGGCGTGCCGGCGGAGAAGATCACGCGCTTCTACCGGGATGAGAATGGTGACTGCGATAATTTCTGGGAGCACGGCGCAGGTCCCTGTGGTCCCTGTTCTGAGATCTATTATGACCGGGGCGAAAAGTACGGCTGCGGCAGTCCGGACTGCAAGGTAGGCTGTGACTGCGACCGGTTTATGGAAGTATGGAATAATGTATTCACCCAGTTCAACGGCGATGGACATGGCAATTACGAAGAGCTTGCCAACAAGAATATTGATACCGGTATGGGGCTGGAGCGCCTGGCTGTGGTAGTGCAGGATGTGGATTCCGTGTTCGATATCGACACGATGAAAGCCATCCGGGATAAAATCTGTGAGATTGCCGGGGTGACTTATCAGACGGATGCCTTAAACGACATATCCATTCGCCTGATCACCGACCATATCCGTTCCACCACCTTCATGGTGTCCGACGGCATTATGCCCTCCAACGAGGGGCGTGGATACGTGTTGCGCCGTCTGATTCGCCGTGCCGCAAGACACGGAAGACTTCTTGGAATTCAGGGGCTGTTCCTGGCAAAATTAAGCGAGACAGTTATCGCAGAGAGCAAGGACGGTTATCCGGAGCTGGAGGAGAAGAAAGATTTTATTCTGAAGGTACTGACCCAGGAGGAAGAGAAATTCAACAAGACCATCGACCAGGGGCTGTCCATCCTGCATGAGATGCAGCGCGAGATGGAGGAGGAAGGCGGGAAGGTCCTTTCCGGTGAGAACGCTTTCAAATTATATGACACATATGGATTCCCCCTGGATCTGACCCAGGAGATCCTGGAGGAAAAGGGCTTTTCCATCGATGAGGCCGCCTTCAAGGCCTGCATGGAGGAACAGCGTAATAAGGCCAGAAGCGCCAGAAAAGAAACCAACTACATGGGCGCGGATGCCACCGTATATGACGAGATCGATCCGTCCGTAACATCCGCATTTGTGGGCTATGACAGATTGACATATGAATCGGAGATTACCGTGCTGACCACAGAGACAGAGGTTGTGGAAGCATTGTCAGACGGCGAGAAGGGAACCATCCTTGTCAACGAAACGCCTTTCTATGCCACCATGGGCGGTCAGAATGCCGACACCGGAGTGATCGTTCTTGGAGAAAATGAGTTTGTTGTGGAGGACACCATAAAGTTGCGAGGCGGTAAGATCGCCCATGTGGGAACCGTAAGAAAGGGTATGTTTAAGGTGGGCGATAAAGTCACACTGTCTGTAGACGTGGAAAAACGCGCGCTGACCGGAAGAAATCACAGCGCCACCCATCTGTTGCAGAAGGCCCTCCGGGAAGTGCTGGGAAGCCATGTGGAGCAGCACGGTTCCGATGTAAACGCGGACAGGCTCCGTTTTGACTTCTCCCATTTTGCGGCCATGACAGCGGAAGAACTGGCAGAGGTAGAGACCATTGTCAATGAGAAGATTGCAGAAGCATTGCCGGTAGTGACACAGGAAATGTCCCTGGACGAGGCGAAAAAGACCGGCGCCATGGCGCTGTTCGGTGAGAAGTACGGCGAGACGG
>CABQGZ010000904.1 GCA_902463835.1 uncultured Lachnospiraceae bacterium | reverse complement strand
ATTGCGGCCATTCCGTATCAGAAGCGACTAGACACGCTGAAAAAATTTGAACGGACAAAGGCGTTGATTGACCTCTGTGCTGAAATATATGTCGCTGCCGAGGAATACCATCCCAGCGTGTATGCCAAACGAAACCGCTATATGGTCGAGCGGTCTGACCGCGTGATTGCCGTCTATGATGGCCGTGAGAAAGGCGGCACGGTGGGAACGATCCGACTGGCGCATACGATGAAACGTGAATTAAAAGAAATTCCGATGGGAACAATTTACATCTCCAAAAACATAAGGCGTAGTGATTATCAATGACACCGAAAAGTCATGCTGTCTCTATTCCCAAAAATGATAGTACGCTCTTGACTTTAGAACAAGAGCGTGCTATTATTTATCTGAAGGAGGGCGAGCTATGATGAAAGAAGAACGGTGCGCCGTGTTGATCAAGCAAATTCATACTGAGTTGGAGAAGAACGCCAATAATACACTCCGACAAGATGATTTAACAATGTCGCAAATCAGCGTTCTGGTCGAGTTAGACAAAGCGGTCGAGAAACAGTTGGAGTTAAAGCAGTTGGAACAGCTACTTCATGTTGCACAATCTACCGCGGCCGGTATTGTCCGTCGCTTAGAACAGAAAGGGTTTATTGAAGGCTTTACAAGTTCTGAGGATAAGCGCGTTAAGATGGTTCGGATTACACCAGAAGGGTTAGCTTGCTGCCGCAAAGCAGAAGCAAATGCACAAAAAGTAGAAACGGATTTAACTGCTGCGCTGACAGATACAGAACGTGCTATTCTGGTTAGTCTGTTACAAAAAGTGCGAGATTCCTTTTCGTAAAAATTACTTAATCACTGATATATGCCCACCTTGCGGTGGGCATTCGCAAAGTCAAATCGAAAGTATGCTTTCAAAATTACACTTTCGTAAAAGGAGTATGAGGTATGACAAAAATTATGAAATACTTGACCAAGCGTCAATGGGTATGGATTGGAATATGTGTTCTGTTTATCGTAGGGCAGGTCTGGCTGGACTTAAAAATGCCGGATTATATGTCTGCAATTACTACGTTGGTACAAACCGAAGGCAGCTCTATGCACGATATTCTGATTCAGGGTGTTTATATGCTGTTGTGTGCCTTTGGCAGCATGATGTTCTCGATAATCGTAGGTTACTTTGCTGCAAAAACAGCAGCAGGACTTGCACAGACACTTCGAGGAAAAGTATTCGATAAAACCATTAGTTTTTCACTGGAAGAGATTGATCGTTTCTCCACTGCTAGCTTGATTAGCCGCAGTACCAATGATATTACGCAGATTCAGAACATTATTGCAATGGGGCTTCAAATGGCTGTTAAGGCTCCAATTATGGCAGTATGGGCTGTTATGAAAATTGCGAGTAAAAACTATTGGCAATGGACTGCTACAACTGCTGTTTCTGTTTTTATCCTGATGATTGTTTTGGCAATTATTATAATATTTGCTCTTCCGCGTTTTAAGAAAATTCAGGGTCTTACCGATAATCTGAACCGTATCACCCGCGAACATCTTACAGGTATCCGTGTGGTTCGAGCCTATAATGCAGAACAATATCAGGAAAACAAATTTGCAAAAGCAAATGACGAAGTTACGGAAACAAACATGACCGCCAATCGTGTTATGGCGCTGATGTCCCCGACAATGACCTTAATCAGTTCTGGTTTAACACTGGTCGTATATTGGTTTGGTGCTTATATCATTGAAGCCACAGGAGTTACAGAGAAACTTGGGGTATTTTCTGATATGGTGGTATTCTCCAATTATGCCATTCAGGTTATTCAGGCATTTATGATGCTGAACATGATTTTTATTATGTTGCCACGCGCCCAGGTATCCGCACGTCGAATCTGCGAAGTTTTGGAAACCAGAAGCCGCATCCAAGATGGAGTGTGTCATCCGTCCACTGCAAAGCAGGGCTATATTGAATTTAAGGACGTAAGTTTCCGCTATCCCGGTGCATCTGCCGACACCCTGAACAATATCAGCGTTACTGCTGGAAAAGGTGAAACCGTAGCACTTATTGGAGCTACTGGATGCGGCAAGACAACGTTAATCAATCTGATCCCTCGTTTTTATGACGTAACACATGGACAAGTGCTGGTAGATGGTGAGGATGTGCGGGACTATCCGCAGAAAGAGCTTCATAAACTGATTGGTTATGTATCGCAGAAGGCGGTACTTTTCTCTGGCACAGTTACCTCAAAC
>CABQGZ010000903.1 GCA_902463835.1 uncultured Lachnospiraceae bacterium | reverse complement strand
TTTAGTCTTTATAGTATAGCACAAAGCAAAAGTATTTACAATATTATCACTAAAAAAACATGTTTTGCTCAAAAATTGTGGTTTTTACATAATATAAACACTCCTTTATTTGCTCCCAAATTAGAAAAATGTTTTTTGATGACACAATGAAAGCTGTAAAATTCGACGTTTAATTTTACAGCCTTACACTTCTTTATCGTGATACATACAATTGAAAAATGACAAACTATCATCACTCATCAAACTACTATCGCTTTCTCCAACTGATTTTTCTCCAGCATAGACACAGCATCCAGCAAACAGGTGCGGAACGTTCCTGTCCCGCCCTTCTGCTGTCTGGTTCTCTGCTCCGCCAGCTCGCCTGCGATTCCCATAACCACGCAGGAGGCCGCGGCGGCTTCCAGAGACTGCTCCGCGCTCAGAAAAGCGCCGAGCAGGGCGGAAGACATACAGCCGGAGCCGGTGATCCGTGCCATAAGCGGGCTGCCATTGCGAACCGCATAGACACATTTTCCATCGGAGACCAGATCTGTCTGACCGGAGGCGATCACAATGGCGCCTGTGCCAGCGGCAAGTTCCCGCACCGTGTCCGCCGCTTCCTGCAGTGTCTGTGCCTGCATCCGGTCTGACTGGGCGGCATCCACACCAACTGCAGTCCCCTGATTCGCCGCCAGGGCTTTGATCTCAGAGAGATTCCCGCGGATACAGGAAAATGTACCCGCCGCCTCCCTCATTACCTGTGCGCACAGTTCCCGCCGCCAGGAAGAACCGGAGACTCCCACCGGATCGATGACGATAGGATGCCCCAGCTCTGACGCTTTTCGCGCAGCCCTTTTCATTGCCTCCACGGATTCTGTAGCTCCAAGATTTAGCACCAGACTCCGACAGCCTGCGGTCACTTCCTCCACCTCACTGGGGTGGTGAGCCATCGTGGGGGACGCGCCAGCCGCCAGCAGGATGTTCGCACAGTCGTTCACGGTGACAATATTCGTAATACAATGTACCAGCGGCCGCTCCGCCTGAATCTTTGTCCATAGATCCCAGATATATTCTGTTGTCATTTTTTCCATGCAAGCCTCCATCCCTTCTGCTCCCTGTGAAGTGCCTTTTCACGCTTTACGTTGTTCCCTGGTTTCCTTTTGCAGCTTTAAAAACAGGACTCTCTCTTACTCCAGTTCCACCCGCATCTTCTCCAGAAGCCCTGTCTTTTTCAGGGATATGGTCACAATCATGGCAAGAATGGTTCCCGCCACGGTGCTGATCAAAAACGGCACCACAAAGGTGAAAAGCGCCGCGCTTTTATTCCCCATGACCAGCGCTGCCACCGGGTAAGCCAGCAGGCCGCCGATCACTGCGGTGCCGAACACTTCCCCCACATAGGCGGCCGGCAGCTTCCTGACATATTTGTAGAGAAGACCGGCCAACAGCGCTCCGCACATACTTCCCGGAAAGGCCATCGGACTTCCAAGTCCCACCAGGTTCCGGATCAGGCTGGCAATAAAGGCTGCTGCCACGCTCCACCAGGGTCCCACAAATACGGCGCACAGCACGTTCACAAGATGCTGCACCGGCGCGCATTTGGAGCCCAGCACCGGAAAAGAGATCAGGGAGCCTGCTACGGCCACCGCTGCAAAGATTGCTGTTACTGCTAATTTTTTTGTGTTTGATTTTTTCATGTTGTCCTCCTTCGCTCCTGCCCGGAGGACAGGAACGTTTACTTTTTCTTACCTCTGGCAATTCCTTCGACAACAATGCAGAGCACAACCGTCACCAACATATCCGGCAGCGTATTTCCCACCGGCGTGTCCACGCGCATCAGCAGGCGGTACGCCGCAAAGCCTGCCAGCCAAATAATCAGATTCCGTACATTCACAGAACCGGCACATTTCCTTTTTTTCAGGATAAAATAATCTGCAATCTGGATGGCGATCATCGGTGCAAACACGGAGCCGATCAGGTACAGGAAATCCGTGATATTGTCCATGGGATACACAATCGCCGCAATGGTACCAATGACGGTGACGATCACCGCGGCCCACTTCTCATTGATCTTCCCGGAGATGGACACACTGGATACCCCTGCGGAAAACGCGTCCAGAAAGGTGGTGGTCACCGTGGAAAATACAATGATCAGAAGACCCACAATGCCAAGTCCGGCTTTCACCATGATGGACGCAATATCGCCGCTTTCGGTATAGATAGACGCTCCCATACCGATAATGTACATGAAAATAC
>CABQGZ010000902.1 GCA_902463835.1 uncultured Lachnospiraceae bacterium | reverse complement strand
ATTTATAGTATAATACGATGGCGCGGAGTACTTCTATCTGAAGAACGCGCAGGGCGATGTGACCGGGCTGGTCAACAGCAGCGGCACGCAGGTGGTGGCGTACACCTATGACGCATGGGGTAATCCCTTGTCCACCACCGGCACCATGGCCGACACGCTGGGCAAGCTGACCCCTTCCGCTATAAGTATTGATGGGTGGTCAGCACTTGCCGTTCTCGCTTTCGGGGGAAAGGGTGTTGAACTTCCCTCTCAAATGGTAGGTCAATTTGTTCCCATAGGATAAGAGGTGAAATATGTCACTATATCAGATTTTCAGAATACTTGTCAGTATCTGCATCGCAGGTGCCGTTTTCCTGCTTTTCAGGAAAAAACTCCGCCGGAAAACGCTGTATATTATCGCGGCCGCCCTGCTTGTCTTGGCTGATATTGCCCTGTGTGAGATACCTGTGGAGAATGCGTTTGTGACCTTCGCGTCTCCCGAATCAGCTGCGCAGTATGTAGGCATCGACCACGTTTCGTTTATCATTGACGGAGCAGATACCGGACTGCTGATTTCCGGCGAAACAGGGGAGTATCAGGAGCGGATCTTTCCCAAAGCGCAGGACGGATGGAAGCTGAGCGGTGAGAGTGCCACCCATATTCGCGGATTTTATTCCGGCACGAATGCTGCCATACAGCTGCTCCAGTACAAGGACACCGCTGAATACTATCTGCTGGTTATCTATATGGGTACGCCGCCAGTGCTGTCCGATTCAAATGGAAGCGCGTTTCAACTGCTGCAAGCCGGCGATGGATATACGACAGACAGCATATTTGCGGCGTATGTGCCACAATACGGCGCCAACTATGCCGTGACGATCAATGGGGAGACTGTGTACATTTCATGATGCACAGGGCGATGTGACAGGGCTGGTGGCCAGCAGCGGCGCGCAGGTGGTGGCGTATACCTAATGATAATGCCAGAATTAGCTGCAGCCGGTGTATAAGGGAAAGGTGGGCTCATGCTAATGAGGAAGTATATTCTTTTCTTTGCTTTGGTGCTTTTGTTCTTTGGCATGCTGGGGCAAAATGTTTCAACTTTTTTGATGGACAAGCTGAGTGAGCAAAGTACGGTTGAAATGTCTGCAGTCGTTTCCAATGTTGGCTGTAATGTCACCGATGAGAATGTATATTGGTCTATCGGTGTCAAGGAGCCAAGCGGAGAATTGCTGATAAATTCCTCGGTTGGAAGATTATTAGATGCAGCGACTATGGAAACATTAGAAGCAGGTCAGACAATAACCTTCCGCATGGATATTTCTACCACTCAACAGTATCGTGAGACAGGACGTGGATATATTGTGGCCTTAAAGGCAGATCATGTTATTTTTTCAATCGAAGAATATAACGAAATCATGCGCCAAGTTACCCTTCCTGCGAAAATCGTTGGAATAATCTTTCAAGTATGTCTTTTGCTCCTGTTGATTTATTTGGCTCGGAAATATAAAATAGGGCAGTTTTTCCGAAGAAAAAAAGAGCTGTAGTCCATTCATACGGGAATGGCATGGTTAATCTGTGCCATTCCCGCCTATACCACCAGTTACAGTTACGACGGTCAAACCCTGATCGACGACGGCACATGGAGCTACAGTTGGCAGCACGGCCGCCAGTTGAAGCAGATGTCTCGCCCCGATGCTTCCGGCGACACGGAAATGATCCGCTTCCGCTATGACTCCGGCGGGCACCGAATCGGCAAGGACAGCGGCGTCTACCACGCCAGCTACTCCGGCGGCGAGATCGTCTACGCGGGCGAGACCACGCGGACAAGCTATTCCTACCTTGGCGATACGCTGACGCAGATCAACATTTCTGCACCCACAGGCAATTCGTCCCTGCACTTTACCTACGACGAGCTTGGGCCTATGTCCGTTACCTATAACGGGACGGAGTACTTCTATCTCAAGAACGCCCAGGGCGACGTGACCGGGCTGGTCAACAGCAGCGGCACGCAGGTGGTGGCGTACACCTACGATGCATGGGGCAATCCGCTGACCACCACCGGCTCCATGGCCGACACGCTGGGTAAGCTGAACCCCTTCCGCTACCGCGGGTATGTCTATGATACCGAAACGGGCTGTACTATGTATCCAGCCGTTATTACGATCCTGAGAGGGAGAGTAGGAGTTAAAATGCTTTACGGACTATTTCTGAGTTTGCTATTTGGAGTACTCCTCCTTGCGCTGTGGCTGCTTCTGAGGAG
>CABQGZ010000901.1 GCA_902463835.1 uncultured Lachnospiraceae bacterium | reverse complement strand
GCGTGACGGGTAACAAAAACTCTGAATCTCCGACGTGCAGATTTGTAGTGTCATGCAATCTGTACGAAGCTCGGTAAAGAGCGGTAGCATGGTCTGAGACGGCTATGCCCGCAGGAGGCTATAAATCGGTCATGTCCAGAATGTCTTGTTGCAACCGACAAAAGTCCCGAATGTACGGCTCGTAAAGGCGTAGGATGATTATACAGCCATCCGCTCCCATGTGGAGTGCTGTCGCCGTCGAAATCTGAAGTAGTGGAAAACGGCAGAAAACCAAAAAAAAGGTCGAATGTCTTTGGCAGAATATCACACAGGCCAAAGACGGCAGCCGGGTCAAAGGGACGGGCTAAAACCGATATGTAAAGCTAAGGCATAGGGAACAAAGGAACCGTGGACGGACACATCCCAAGATGTAAACAGAATGACACTTCTGTCCGCACAGGTAGGAAATGACCTGTTAATCCGCGGGACAGCAGCCCGTAGTAGTGATGAAACTCCTGTAATGGGAGTGGAGCGAAGGGGCATAGTCAATGCAGATTTGTATGTGAACAGAAAGTCGAGGAAGCCGTAGGCATACCTGACTAAAACCAGAAACACCAATTCCAGAGAGGAGGCGGTGCGTATGGCACAACAATTCGACTACCCAAAAACCGAAACTCAATTACGCGAAATTCAAGATGCACTGTATCAGCACAGCAAAGAAGTCTATGAGGCTGGCGGCCGTCCGGCATTCAAAGGACTTCTGGAGATTATGTCAGCAGAGTCAACCATTATCACAGCAATCCATAATATCAAAGGCAATCATGGAAGCGAAACCCCTGGTGTAGATTCCAAAACCATGCGCAAAGATTATCTTCAAAAACCATTCCCGTGGGTTGTAGCAGATATTCAACGTGCATTTAAGTATTTTGAACCCCAGCAGATACGGAGAGTATATATCGACAAACCGGGAAAATCAGAAAAGCGGCCTCTGGGCATTCCTGCAATACGGGATAGAATCGTACAAGAATGTATGAGGATAGTGCTGGAACCTATATTAGAAGCACAATTCTTTGCACATTCCTATGGATTCCGCCCCATGCGAGATGCGGCTATGGCCTTAGAACGAGTTGACATTATAATGCACAACACGGGAAATTACTGGATTGTCGAAGGTGACATCAGCAAATGCTTTGACCGTATCGACCACAGTATACTCATAAAGCGGTTGTACCACATGGGTATCAAGGATAGGCGGGTCTTGCAGATTATCAAGGCCATGTTAAAAGCCGGGGTCATGGAAGAATGCGCCGTAAACGAAGAAGGAACACCGCAGGGCGGCCTAATCAGCCCACTACTCGCGAATGTTTATTTAGATATTATGGATGAATGGGTATCAAAGCAATGGGAAAATAAACGAACCAGACATCAGTATGTACAGGACCAGAGCAGGTACGCGGTCATGCGCAAGAAAACCACTCTTGTTCCCGGATACCTTGTCAGATACGCGGATGACTTCATCATTGCAACAGACACCCGAGCACATGCGGAAGACTGGAAAGCTCGCTTGCAATCCTTTCTTCAGGAAAAAATGAAATTGACATTATCCCAAGAAAAAACACTGATAACAGACATCAGAAAGAAGTACATCAAATTCTTAGGCTACGAGTTCAAAATGGTTCGGGGGAAATCCCGCAGAGGCTACATCCCAAGAACGATTCCAGACCGTGAGCGATTAAAGCGCAGAGCTGACAAAATCGCGGAAGACATCAAAAAGATTCCCGGTAATTACAGCCGTGAGCAAATGGTTGGTGCAATAAACCGCATCAACAGTCAGATAAGAGGGATTATCCAATATTATCAATGCTGTACATGGGTAAATATTGCCATGCAAAAACACAGCAGAAAATTGCAACTTGCGGCAAGGCGCCGCTTGAAACAGTACAACGGGAAATGGATTCCAGCAAATCAAACCCGGAACCTTCCTCGAGTACACCAACAATACAAACAGAAAATTCCCTCTATCAAATACCGGGACATCTATGTAGGCTTTACAGCGCTTACCTTTTGCAGATGGGAAAGAACTCCACCTAAAAACCAAGCTGAGACACCATACACCGACACTGGGCGGCAGTTGTATTTTGAACGTACGAAAAAGAAGAAAATGCAGGCGCGTCTGGATGAAATGTATTCGGATAGGTCGGCACGGGCAATCAGCTATGGCAAATGGGGGAAGTTCAACAATTTCGAGTTTATTATGAACAG
>CABQGZ010000900.1 GCA_902463835.1 uncultured Lachnospiraceae bacterium | reverse complement strand
GCGTAGAGCTGTTTGGTTATACCAGCTGGGGCTGCATTGATATGATCAGCGCATCCACCTCCCAGATCTCCAAGCGGTACGGTTATATTTATGTCGATCAGGATGATGATGGCAATGGCACGCGCCAGCGTCGGAAGAAAAAGTCGTTCGACTGGTATAAGAAAGTGATCGCCACCAACGGCGAGGATCTTGCATAAACAAAAAGCGAAAGGATGGAATCTCTTATGGCAAAAAAGAATTTCAAAGAACTTGCCGACGCCATCGTAACGAACATTGGCGGCGAAGGCAACGTCAAGATGGTGACCCACTGTGTCACACGTCTGCGCTTTATTCTGAAGGATGAAAGCAAGGCGGACACCGAGGCTATCAAAAAGATTCCGGGTGTTATGACGGTAGTCAAGGCATCCGGTCAGTATCAGGTCGTTATCGGCAACGATGTCGTTGCTGTGTACAACGAAGTGACATCCAACTACAAAATGGATACCGGTGAAGTCGTGAACGAAGATAACCACGATGTTGAGAAGCCCAAAGGCTTCAAGGCAATTTGGGCGAAGGTGATGGACTATGTTACCGGCACGATGAGCCAGCTGCTGCCCGTTCTGATCACTTCTGGTATGATCAGCGTGATTCTGGCTCTTGCAACCAGCTTTTTCGGGATGTCTACCGATAGCAATACCTATCGTCTGCTGAACGCTGCATACGATGCAGGCTTCTATTATCTGCCGATTTTTGTTGGCATTGCTGCTGCGAAAAAGCTGAAAGCTAATCCATTTGTAGCAGGTCTGATTGGTGCGGTTCTGGTACATCCGAACTTCCTTGCACTGGTCACTGACGGTGGAGCTACTGTTTACGGCATTCCGTTCACTGCTATCAGCTACGCCAAGAGTGTTATTCCCATGCTGCTCATCACTTTTGTGATGGCTTATGTGGAAAAGTTTATGAATAAGTGGATCCCTGGCGCACTGAAATTCACCTTTGTGCCGCTGTGCACATTCCTGATCATGCTGCCTCTGGCACTGGTCGTATTCGGACCGCTGGGTTATTTCGTGGGTTCCACTCTGGTCAATGCTGTTCTGTGGGTCTATTCTGTTTCTCCGTTCCTGATCGTTCCGCTGACCGCTGTTAGTTGGCCGCTGCTGGTCATGTTTGGCGCACACACTTTGATGGTTCCTACCATGACCGAGTTGATTTCTACGTTGGGCTATGAACCTGCGGTGAAGCCGGGTGCTTACTGCTCCAACTTTGCACAGCTTGGCGTTCTGCTGGCCGTTGCATTTAAGTCTGAAAAACACCGTGCAGCAGCTCTTTCTGCGGCATCCAGCTGTATCTTTGGTGTTACCGAGCCTGCGATGTATGGTGTCATTCTTCCCCGAAAGAAAACAATGATCAGCATGATTCTGGGCTCGCTGGTTGGTGGTTTTACCGCAGCATTCTTGGGTGTCAAAGCTTACACGATGGCGGCCAACAGCATTTTGAGCATCATTATGTTCGGACCGACTATGATTGGTGCTATTATCTCTGTTGTGGTTTCCGTTGTGGCAGGTTTTGGCTTTACCCTGCTGATCGGCTTTGATGAGAACTGATTGAACTGAACAGTATCTGATATGTTGCAGTTCTTTTAAGACCTGGCACCCGGTTCTGCTGTGGAATAAACACAGAGCCGGGTGCTTTATTTTTAAGTGGTGAAGGAGATTTTTTATGGAGCTTGATAAGATTATTCCTTTGCAGGAAACGCCAAAGACACCGTATCAAACCTCGATTGCAGTGCCTATTTTGCGATTTCGATGGATTCACGCCCAGTGCTTTCAGTTTGAGCTGCCCGGCGGAAAAATTTTGATGACAGACCCTTTTTTTCCGCAGAATCCAAAGGCATGGAAGGAAGTTTGCACACCGGCTTTTGACGCAGATGAACTTGGAAAAGTAGACTATGTCACAATCAACCATTCGCATTTTGACCATACTGCAAATTTGCCAGATCTGTTTAAGCAAGCACGGCCTACTGTGATCTGTGACCGGATTTTTGCAAGAGAACTGTCTGCTGCATTTCAAGTTCCAGAGGCCTGTATTCGCCCGATTGTTCCCGGTTTGACCTATCATTTTAATGATTTTACACTGAATACTTTTTCAGGAAATCACACGGATTTGGGAACCGTGAGCAATTTTGATGGAGGAAAAATGTTTGCTGACCCGGAGAATCCCATGATTGGGCCGCTGAACTCGTATGGTTGCTTGTATAACACGAAC
>CABQGZ010000899.1 GCA_902463835.1 uncultured Lachnospiraceae bacterium | reverse complement strand
TTTCAAAGCTAATTGATAGTTTTCAGCGAACAGGTGTAGCCCCACTTCCTCAAGGAAGACTATGGGAAGCTTGTGGAGATTTGGTACAGCGAAGACGATGAAGCACCCCAAATCATATAACTCAACACCCGAAACCAGGAAACGCATGTCCAAGGTCAAACTAAAGGGTGGCAAGGCAGAAACTTTGTTAGCAAAATCCCTTTGGCACCAGGGCTATCGTTATCGAAAAAATGATAAGAAGCTGCCCGGTTCTCCGGACATCGCAATTCTTAAGCACCGTATTGCCGTTTTTATTGATGGCGAGTTTTGGCACGGGAAAGATTGGGAAAACCGCAAAATGCGCCTCAAGAACAACCGCGAGTATTGGATTGAAAAAATCGAAGAAAACATGGCCCGTGACCTTCGTAATGACCAATTGCTGATGCAGGCCGGCTGGACACCCATTCATTTCTGGGAAAAAGAGGTCATGAAGAATCTGGCTACATGTATTGCCGAAATTGAGGAAACGATTCTTGCTCAGTTGATTGATAGTGCAGACGATTTGGGACCTGTGGACTACGAAGAATAGCATAGGTCATTATACAGGAGTTGCCTATTATGGATACTATCAGAACAGTAGAGCTTTTTGCAGGCGTAGGCGGATTTCGCTTAGGCCTGGAAGCTGCGTCTGATAGGTTCAAAGTGATATGGGCAAACCAATGGGAACCGTCTATGCGAGAGCAGTATGCTTTTGAGTGCTACACCACGCATTTCGGCAATAAAAAGTACCATGTTTGCCAAGATATCGCCAAAGCTAAAATCGATGTACCCGACCATGATCTGCTTGTTGGAGGATTCCCGTGTCAGGACTATTCTATCATGAAGAAAAATTCCGCAGGAATTAAGGGAACTAAGGGTGCGCTTTGGTGGCAAATAGATGATATCCTCAGAGAAAAAAAGCCAAAGTATGTGTTGCTGGAAAATGTGGACAGATTGATCCGCTCTCCGGCCAAACAGTCCGGTCGTGACTTTTCTATCATATTACGATGCCTCTATGAGAAAGGCTATGCCGTTGAGTGGAGAGTCATCAATGCTGCTGACTATGGATATGCTCAACGACGGCGGCGGACCTTTATCATGGCCTATCATAACCAGACAGAGATTTTTCACAATTTGGCAGAAGCGGTATGTGTGCAAGGCCTTAAGTCTATGCACAAACATGTTATGGAGAATGGTATTTTGGCAAAAGCGTTTCCTGTTCAAAATCATAGCAGGTCATATGTTGAAAGTTGGATCGACGAATTAGAATATGCTGATATTTCAACTGTTTCAAGAAATCAGCGGGTATATTTATATAACGCTGGCGTTATGATGAACGGACGGATATACTCTGTTGATGTGACTCCGCAGCGAATAGAAGCCACACCTCTAAAGGACATGTTAGAGACAGGTCCAGTGGATGAGCACTATTTCCTTCGCACCGAAGATATGCCCCGATGGACCTACTCCAAGGGGGCAAAGCGTGAGAAACGGCAGCGGCGAGATGGCAGTCAGTATTATTTTTCCGAGGGCAGCGTTCAATTTCCAGAATCGTTGGACAAGCCCTCAAGAACGATGCTGACCTCGGAATCTCAAGTGGGCCGGACTTCTCATGCCGTACAGGACCCGATGACTGGTCGCCTACGGGTGCTGACTCCAATTGAATGCGAACGATTAAATGGGTTTCCGGATAACTGGACAGATACAGGAATGCCTGAGCGAATGCGATATTTTTGCATGGGTAACGCCTTAGTCGTTCCGCTTGTAAAGAGGATAGGAGACGCATTGTTAAATGCGGGGATATGATTAATAGTTCGCATGTATACCCTTAACAATGATGAAAGTAGATGATGATTATGCCGAAAATTATCAGGAACGCGATCAGATGCAAGAAATGTGGAGACGTTATTGAAAGCAAGACTGTCCATGATTTCAAGTTTTGCAGCTGCGGTTCGTGTGCCGTGGACGGCGGCCACGATTACCTTCGTAGATGCGGAAACCTTGGAGATTGGGAAGAACTGTCCGAAGTGGAAAAGGTGGAAGACAACGGTGCATTGACTTGATTCTATCTTGCGGAAAGTGGTTGCGCCATAATGTTGCTTATCATCATTCGCAAGTCACCACGGGTACCCCGCATCCTCAATAGGGGCTGAAACTATGCGTTTCAGCCCCTATTTTTCCAAATCTTTCAGTAGCTATTCCTGCTGACTTGTGGTATATGTTTGTGCTGCAAGGA
>CABQGZ010000898.1 GCA_902463835.1 uncultured Lachnospiraceae bacterium | reverse complement strand
GGGTAGGGGCTTCTACCTGTATTGTATCCTTAGATACCGGATGAACAAACTCAATACGCTTGGCCATGAGGGAAATGCTGCCATCAGGGTTAGATCGCGGGAAACCATATTTCAGGTCGCCCTTGATAGGGCAGCCCATATGGCTCAACTGACATCTTATCTGGTGGTGCCTTCCTGTCATAAGATGCACTTCAAGCAAGGTGTATCTGTCTGTTCTTGCCAGCACGGAATACCGCAAACGGGCATTCTTTGAGTTCTTTACTTCGTGATCATAGGCGTAGCTTTTATTTTGTTTTTCGTTACGCACTATCCAATTATTCAGTTTGGCTTCACTCTGTGTTGGTGTGTTTTTCACAATTGCCCAATAGGTTTTATGTACGTCTCCCTTGCGGAACATTTCATTGAGACGTGCAAGAGCCTTTGATGTTTTAGCAAAGACAACTAACCCACTTACAGGTCGATCTAAGCGATGCACCACACCGAGGAATACGTTCCCCGGTTTGTGGTACTTCACCTTAATATATTCTTTCACCGTTTCCGAGAGAGGGCAATCGCCGGTTTTATCTCCCTGAACGATCTCGCCACTCTGCTTGTTGACGATAATGATATGATTGTCTTCGTATACTACTTCCATTACATATTCATGCCGCCGTCAACCTGTATTACCTGGCCACTTACGTATGATGACATGTCTGAAGCGAGGAACAGACATACATTAGCAATGTCGTCGGTCTGTCCGCCACGACGCAGAGGAATCTTCTTCATCCAGTCTTTGCGGATATCTTCAGGAAGCTGAGCTGTCATAGGTGTCTCAATGAAGCCTGGTGCTACTGCGTTTGCACGAACGCCCTTAGGTCCAAGTTCCTGTGCAATTGACTTTGCCAATCCAATCATACCCGCCTTTGAGGCAGAGTAGTTACACTGGCCAGCATTACCATGAACTCCAACTACAGAAGACATGTTGATGATTGAGCCACCACGCTGACGCAACATAATGGGGGCACAAGCATGGATGAAGTTGAATGCAGACTTAAGGTTTACATTGAGTACAGCATCCCACTGAGCTTCCGACATACGGAGCATCAGTCCATCCTTAGTGATACCAGCATTGTTGACCAATGCTTCGAGTCCAGCGGCCATATCGTCGTTGAGCACGAGGTCGGTAAATGCGATGTTTGCGCCTTCTGCGGCAAATTTCATTGCGACAGCTTTTCCGATGCCGCGTGCTGCTCCTGTGATAAGAGCAGTTTTACCTGTTAATAATCCCATGTTAATCTAATATTAAAGTAAATTTTATAATGTTCCTATAATCTATCGTTTATCCATGAATTCACGACTTTTACCCAAGGCTCCATATACCACCTTTACCACCTGCGGCTTGCTTGTTTCCACGTTGAGACCGTGGCCTAATCGTCCATATATGAAAGGCACTTCGAGTCCTTTGATACAATAGTGCGTGATGTCTGCGACCAGATCCACGTTGTCTATATCAAACTCTCCGTCAGCCTTACCATCAGAATAAACCTTACGGAAGAGCTCTATCTCGTATTCGTCAAAATTCTTTCTAACTTTTTCGACCATCCATATATTACGGAAGAATTCTGCACGCAGATTTCCATTGCGTACAACCGTTTCGCGTATCATGCTGAGATGCGTATATATAAGCTCGATGATTTTTTCCTGTGGGGGAATCTTCTTGTTTGCCACTTCATCAAGTTTTTCAGACAAACGCTCCAATTCAGACTCGATGACAGCAGAAAAGATTTCCTCTTTACGATTAAAGTATGTATAGAGGGTTCGGCGACCTTTGCCTGAAGCGACTGCGATGTCGTTCATAGTGGTGTTAGCTATACCTTTCTTGGCAAACAGCTGACGAGCTACGTCAACCAGCATCTGTCTTGTCTTGGATATGGACATAATCTATAACAATCTAAAGGCGTACAAAATTGCACATGCCAATTTTATTGTGCAAAAGTAGGGACTTTTAGGGAATAATACAAACAATTCGCTCCCAATTTTTAGAGAAGTATTAAAAAACTTTAATTCCACGACAGCTATAGTCACAATACTAAGTTAGGAAATAAACTCGAGATAGGCCACATTGATTAATCGAAAAATTACAGAGGCATTGATAACATGGAATGATAAATTGACATCAAGTGAAACTAACACGACTAAAAGTTTAACCACTAAAAAAGACTACACATTCATAATTACTACGCCCGAAGCAACAAAAATCAGAACTGAAGCGAAACAAAC